>JADGPP010000042.1 GCA_017882375.1 Solirubrobacteraceae bacterium
CCTCGATGCCCTAGATTGGTGCGATGGGCGTTGTGACAGGTACGGATACCTCTTCAGCGTCGTCGGGGGGCGTCAACTCGGTGCTGGCCGGCGTGCGCAGGCTCACGCTGCTCGCGGACGGCGCTCGCGACGCCGACACCGTGCTGCGCGCGCTCGCGCGCGAGCTGCTCTCCTCCCCGGGCGTCGAGGAGGTTCACGTGCATCACCTCGGCGAAGGGGACGCCGAGGAGCTCGTCGCCGTGTACATGTTCGACGGCGACGGGCGGCTGAGCTACCTGCTCCCGCGCGCCGAGCGCCCGCCGGGAGTCAGCTGGGTGGCGAGCACCGGGCGCAGCGTGCTGATCGCCGACGCGCACGAGCTCGCCGAGAGCGTGCCGCGGCTGGTGGCGACCGGGGCGACCAGCTCGGCGCTGCTGCTGCCGCTGGCCGAGGGCGGTGCGGTGGAGGCGGTCGTCATGCTCGTGCGCCGTCTGTCGGGCGCCTTCGACGAGCACTCGGTCGATCTCGCGACGACGCTCGTCGACCAGGCGGCGACCGCGCTCGCGCTTGTTCGCGCGCGCGCCGAGGCCGGAACGGACCCGGTGGCGGGCTGCATGAACCACCGGGCGATGCGCCGGCGCCTGGACGAGGAGATCGGCCGGGCCACGCGCGCCGGCAGCCCGCTCTCGTGCATCCTGATCGACCTCGACGACTTCAAGCTCGTCAACGACCGTCACGGCCACCAGGCCGGCGATGCCGTGCTGCGCGAGGTCGTGCAGGCGCTCGTCGGGGAGTTTCGCGCGTTCGATCGCGTCGCGCGCTATGGCGGCGACGAGTTCGTCGTGATCCTGCCCAACGCCGACCTGCGCGACGCGGCGGCCGCCGCGTCGCGGGCGCTTGAGCGGATGCGCGCCGTCTCGGCGCTCGGCAACGAGACGGGCATCTCAGCGTCGATCGGCGTGGCGCAGTGGCGCGCGCCGATGGGCACCGACGAGCTGCTCGAAGCCTGCGATCTGGCGCTGTTGCGCTCCAAGCGCGAGGGCAAGGGCCGCGTCACGCGCGCGTCTGAGCTCGTCGTCTGAGCACGCGCACAGCACCTTTGCCGGCGGCGTCGCGGCACGTGTAGCCGGCGGCGACTCTGCGAGACTGCGGGCATGCCCGCTAACAGGAGCCGCACCGCCCGGGTGCTGCGATGACGCAGAACAGCTTTGGCTCGGAGGGCACGCTCGACGCCGGTGGACGCAGCTTTGAGATCTTCCGCCTCGACGCCCTCCAGCAGCGTTTTGACGTCGCGCGGCTGCCGTTCTCGTTGAAGGTGCTCCTGGAGAACCTGCTGCGCACCGAGGGCAATGGCTCGGTCGACGCGCAGGACATCGAAGCGCTCGCCAGCTGGGACGCCAAGGCGCAGCCGAGCAAGGAGATCGCGTTCACGCCCGCGCGCGTGCTGATGCAGGACTTCACCGGCGTTCCCGCCGTCGTTGACCTGGCGGCGATGCGCGACGCTATCGCGCAGATGGGCGGCGACGCCGCGCAGATCAACCCGCTCGTGCCCGCCGAGCTGGTGATCGACCACTCCGTGCAGGTCGACGCGTTCGGCACGCGCGACGCCTTCCGCGTCAACGCCGAGCGCGAGTTCGAGCGTAACCAGGAGCGCTACTCGTTCCTGCGCTGGGGACAGGGAGCCTTCGACGACTTCTCCGTCGTGCCGCCGGACACGGGCATCGTCCATCAGGTCAACCTCGAGTACCTCGCGCGCGTGGTCTTCCCGAATGAGAAGACCGGCCAGGCCTACCCGGACACACTCGTCGGCACCGACTCGCACACGACGATGGTCAACGGGCTCGGCGTGCTCGGCTGGGGGGTCGGAGGGATCGAGGCCGAGGCGGCGATGCTCGGCCAGCCGATGTCGATGCTGATCCCCCGGGTGCTCGGCTTCCGCCTGCACGGCGAGCTGCCCGAGGGCGCGACCGCGACCGATCTCGTGCTGACCGTCACCGAGATGCTGCGCAAGCGCGGCGTCGTCGGGATGTTCGTGGAGTTTCACGGCGCCGGCCTCGCCGGCCTGCCGCTTGCCGACCGGGCGACGATCGGCAACATGTCGCCGGAGTTCGGCTCGACCTGCGCGATCTTCCCGATCGACGCCGAGACGCTGACCTATCTCAAGCTCTCCGGCCGGCCGCCCGAGCAGATAGCGCTCGTCGAGGCTTACGCCAAGGAGCAGGGCCTGTGGCACGACGAGAACTCCGAGAAGCCGACCTTCTCCGATGAGATCGAGCTGGACCTCGGCGCGGTCGAACCGAGCCTCGCCGGCCCCAAGCGCCCCCAGGATCGGGTTTCGCTGAGCCAGGCCAAGAGCGTGTTCAAAGACGCTCTGCGCGACTACGTGCCCAGCGATGGCGATCAGGCCGACTCACAGGACGAGGCGGTCGCCGAGTCCTACCCCGCGTCTGACCCGCCGGCCAACGGCACGCCCGGACACGAGCAGCCGCAAGAGCCGGCACCGGCGACACCGCGTGGCGGCGCGGCGACCGCGCTTCCCCACAACGGCACGGCGACGAGCGCGACCAGCGGTGGCGAGACGTTCGAGCTCGACCACGGCCACGTGGTGATCGCGGCGATCACCAGCTGCACGAACACCTCCAACCCGTCTGTGATGATCGGCGCCGGGATCCTTGCGCGCAACGCCCTGGCGCGCGGTCTGAAGAGCAAGCCGTGGGTCAAGACGTCGCTGGCGCCCGGGTCGAAGGTCGTCACCGAATACCTCGACCGGGCCGGCCTCACCGAGCCTCTGGAGCAGCTCGGCTTCAACCTCGTCGGCTACGGCTGCACGACGTGCATCGGCAACTCCGGGCCGCTCTCACAGGAGATCTCAGACGCCGTCAACGAGGCCGACCTGGCGGTCGTCTCGGTGCTCTCGGGCAACCGCAACTTCGAGGGTCGCATCAACCCGGATGTGAAGATGAACTACCTAGCCTCGCCGCCGCTGTGTGTCGCCTATGCACTCGTCGGCACGATGGACATCGACATCGCCGGTGAGCCGATCGGCCAGGACGAGCAGGGCGAAGACGTCTACCTACGCGACATCTGGCCGACCGAGCAGGAGATCGCACAGACGATCGGCGAGGCCGTCCGCGCGGACATGTTTCGCAAGAGCTACGGCGAGGTGTTCGCCGGCGACGAGCGCTGGAACGGGCTGGAGGTGCCCTCGGGCGAGCGCTTTGCCTGGGACGAGCAGTCGACGTACGTGCGCCTGCCTCCGTACTTCGCAGACATGCCCGTCGATCCGCCGCCGACCTCCGAGCTGCAGGACGCGCGCGTGCTCGCTCTGCTCGGCGACAGCGTGACCACCGACCACATCTCACCGGCCGGCGCGATCAAGCGCGACGGACCCGCCGGTGCGTACCTGCAGGAGCAGGGCGTCGCCCCGCGCGACTTCAACTCCTACGGCTCGCGCCGCGGCAACCACGAGGTGATGATGCGCGGCACGTTCGCCAACATCCGCCTGCGCAACCAGCTCGCGCCGGGCACCGAGGGAGGCGTCACGCGGCATCTGCGGGCACCGATTGACGGAGGTCCGTTGGTCGGCGAGCAGACGTCGATCTACGACGCGGCGATGCGCTACAACGAGGAAGGCGTTCCGCTGGTCGTGCTCGCGGGCAAGGAGTATGGCTCGGGCTCCTCGCGCGACTGGGCGGCGAAGGGCACCAAGCTGCTCGGCGTGCGCGCGGTGGTCGCGCAGAGCTTCGAGCGCATCCATCGCTCCAACCTCGTCGGCATGGGCGTGCTGCCGCTGCAGTTTCCCGAGGGCGAGAGTGCGCAGTCGCTGGGGCTCACCGGCGAGGAGGTGTTCGCGATCGACGGCATCGCCGACGCGGCCGCTGCGGTGCAGGACGGCAAGGGCGGCGAACAGACGGTCGACGTGCGAGCCGAGCGCGACGGTGCAGACCCGGTGGTCTTCGACGCGCGAGTGCGCATCGACACGCCGCGAGAGGCCGAGTACTTCCGCCACGGCGGCATCTTGCAGTTTGTCCTGCGTATGCTGCTCGCCGCATGAGCGACACCGGCAAAGCGCCACAGGTTCTGCTCGACCTGCTCGCCGCGCGCGGGCCCTCAGGCTATGAGAGCGCCCCCGCGGACGTCTGGCGCGAGGCGGCCGGCGCGTTCGCCGAGGTGAGCACCGACATCGTCGGCACGCCACTCGCGCTCGTCGCGCCCAAGCACGGCTTCGAGTCCTCCGCGCGGCGCCTGCTGGTGATCGGCCACATCGACGAGATCGGGCTGATCGTCACGCACATCGACGATTCCGGCTACCTGTGGTTTCGCGCCGTCGGCGGCTGGGACGCGCAGATCCTCGTCGGCCAGCGGCTCGTGATCGACACGCGCGAGGGGCCGATCACGGGCGTCGTCGGCAAGAAGCCGATCCACCTGCTGCGCGAGGAGGAGGCCAAGAAGGTCGCCGACATCCGCGAGATGCACATCGACATCGGCGCGCGCGACGGCGAGGAGGCACGCGGTCGCGTGCGCATCGGCGACGTCGCCGTGATCGACGCGCAGCCCGCCGAGTTGCCCAACGGGCGCCTGGTCTCACGGGCGCTGGACAACCGCCTCGGGTCTTACGTCGCGCTGCAGGCCGCGCGCATCATCGCCGAGGCCGGCGGGGGGGAGTGGGAGATCGCCGCCGTGGCGGTCGCGCAGGAGGAGATCACCTTCGGCGGCTCGCGCACGAGCGCGTTCGCGCTGGCACCCGACGCGGCGATCGTCGTCGACGTGACTCACGCGACCGACGCGCCCGGCATCGAGGTCAAGGAGAGCGGCAAGCACGAGCTCGGCTCCGGGCCGGTGCTGAGCCGCGGCTCTACGCTCAACCAGCGTCTGTTCGAGCTGCTATTCGAGACCGCCGAGGCAGAGTCGATCCCGATCACGCTGGAGGCCACCGCGCGCGCGACCGGCACCGACGCCGACGCCGTTCACCTCAGCCGCAGCGGCGTGCCAACGGCGCTGGTGTCGATCCCGATCCGCTACATGCACTCGCCCGTCGAGCTGGTGCAGCTCGACGACGTCGAGGCATGCGCGCGGCTGATCGCCGCCGCCGCTCTGCGCTTGCAGCGCGAGAGCAGCTTCGCTGGCTGAGCTCAGGCCGCGCCGAGCTCGGTGCTGGGAACGATCTTGTAGGGCTGGCCGGGCGCTCCGCCGATCGCGAGCATGCGCAGTCCCTGCGGCCCCGCGTAGACCTTGCGCCGTGTCTGCGGGCCGACGCGCACGAGCGTGTCGCCGTCGAGCTCCACGCGCTCGCCTTCGATGTCGATCCAGCCCGAGCCGTCCAGCGCGACGAAGACCTCCTCCTGGGCGCTCTCGGCGTGGTCGTGCTCTGGGTAGTCGGAGTAGTCGGGCGGGAGCTGGATGACCTGCATGCCGAACGCCGTCACGCCGAGCTCGGCGCGGGCCTTTACGAATCCGCCGCCGAAGCCGGCCTCCATGTCCTTGATGCACTTCGCTGTGTAATCGCTCATTAGTCGACACTAACCGATCGGCCGCGGCAGCACGATCCCCATCTGGCGCGACTGCGCGAGGATCGAGCCGTCGCTCGCCCAGATCACGCCGTCCTCCTCGAAGAAGCCTTCGTGGATCAGCCCCGAGCGAAAGCGCGCGAAGCACAGCTCCTCGGGGTCGGGGTCGCCGGCACGCGGCATCGGCGTGCGGAAGTGGATCGTCAGGTCGATCGTCGGCGTCGTCGATGGCTCGGTCAGGCGGATGAACGGCGGCGAGAACAGCGCGTCGCTGAAGAACGCCAGCGACAGCGCGTCGATCGGGCGCGCCTCGGCCAGGCCGAGCCACGCCCCGACTTCCATCGGGGCGTCCGAGCCGCTGAACGGGACCGCGCCGATGCGCGACTGCAGCACCAGGTGGCTGGTGAACGGCGGCGCGCCCTTGAACAGCGGTATCCCCGGCTTGCGTTCCGGGTCCTGCGGGGCGACGTCGGGCATCGGCAGCTCGGTCACGGTCGGCGCGTCCCACGGGACCGAGAACGCCGCCAGCCCCAGCGCGATCAGCGTGCCGTCCTGCTCCATGCGCGCCGACAGCGTGCTCAGCGAGCGGCCGTGGCGCTCGATCGTCGCGTCGATGGTCACCGGGCCCGGCTGCGGCGCGCGCGCGTAATGGATCGTCAGCGAGCGTGGCGCGCGGCCCGGATCGGCAAGCGCCTCGATCAGCGCGCGCAGCAGCATCGCCGCCAGATAGCCGCCATGCGGCCCGCGCCCGGCGCGCCACTGGGCAGAGACATCCGCCGCGAACTGCACCCGGCCGGCCGCACCGTGTTCGGATCGCGACTGCTCGCTTACCGCCGTGTCGCGGTCGAACGCCGTCAGCGTGGCGCTCGGGCCCGCGGCGCTCGCGTCAGCCACGGACCAGGCGCTTGTAGGTGATCCGATGTGGCCGGTCGGCGGCGGCGCCGAGGACCGAGCGGCGATGCTCCTCATAGGCCTCGAAGTTGCCCTCGAACCACGTCACCTGCGAATCGCCCTCGAATGCCAGCACGTGTGTCGCGACGCGGTCGAGGAACCAGCGGTCGTGGGAGATGATCACCGCACAGCCGGGGAATTCCAGCAGCGCGTTCTCCAGCGCGCGCAGCGTGTCGACGTCGAGGTCGTTCGTGGGCTCGTCCAGCAGCAGCAGGTTGCCGCCGCTGCGCAGCAGCTTGGCCAGATGCACGCGGTTGCGCTCGCCTCCCGAAAGGGAGCCGATCTTCGCCTGCTGGTCTGAGCCCTTGAAGTTGAAGCCCGCCGTGTACTGGCGCGAGTTGACCTCGCGGTCGCCGACCTTGAGGTGCTCGTAGCCTTCGGAGATCTCCTCCCAGACCGTCTTCGCCGGATCCAGCGCGTCGCGCGACTGGTCGACGTAGGCCAGCTGCACGGTGTCGCCGAGCTCGATCGTCCCGCCATCGGGGGACTCCTCGCCGGTGATCATCCGAAACAGCGTCGTCTTGCCGGCTCCGTTGGCGCCGATCACCCCGACGATGCCCGCGCGCGGGAGGTCGAAGCTGAGGTCCTCGATCAGCAGCTTGTCGGCAAAGCCCTTGCGCAGGTCGACGGCCGTGAGCACCTTCTCACCGAGGCGCGGGCCTGGCGGGATGTGGATCTGCACCTCGTCGAGCTTGACGTTGCGCTCCTCGGCGATCAGCTCCTCATAGCGCGCCAGACGGGCCTTGGACTTGGTGCGTTTGCCCTTGGGGTTGGTTCGCACCCATTCCAGCTCGGCGGCGATCGTGCGCTCGCGGCCCTTTTCCGAGCGCGCTTGGAGGGCCATGCGCGCCTGCTTCTGCTCGAGCCAGCCCGAGTAGTTGCCTTCGTAGGGGATGCCCTTGCCGCGGTCGAGCTCGAGGATCCAGCCGGCGACGTTGTCGAGGAAGTAGCGGTCGTGGGTGACCGCGACGATCGCACCCTTGTACTCGGACAGATGCTGCTCCAGCCAGGCGACCGACTCGGCGTCGAGGTGGTTGGTGGGCTCGTCCAGCAGCAGCAGGTCGGGCGCGCGCAGCAGCAGGCGGCACAGCGCCACGCGGCGGCGCTCGCCGCCGGAGAGCTTGCTCACCTCGGCGTCCGGCGGCGGCAGGCGCAGCGCGTCCATCGCGTATTCCAGCTGCGTGTCGAGGTTCCACGCGTCGGCCGCTTCGATCTTCGCCTGGATCGCGCCGAACTCCTCGGCCGTCTCCTCGGAGTAGTTGGCCGCCAGCTCGTTGAAGCGGTCGAGCAGCGCCTTGGTCTCGGCGACGGCGTCCTCGACGTTGCCCTTGACGTCCTTGGACTCGTCCAGCGCCGGCTCCTGGTCGAGCATCCCGACCGTCGCCCCGGGTGCAAGCGCAGCCTCGCCGCGGTACTCCTGGTCGACGCCCGCCATGATCCGCAGCAGCGTGGACTTGCCGGCGCCGTTGTAGCCGAGCACGCCGATCTTCGCGCCCGGATAGAAGGCCAGCGTGACGTTGTCGAGCACCGTCTTGTCCGGCGGGTGCAGCTTGGACAGGCGGTGCATTGTGAAGATGTACTGAGAGGACATTGGCAGCCAGGATAGGAGGTCGCGGGGGTCGCTAACGTTGTCGGGTCATGCCCGTAACCGTCCTCGATGTCGAGCAGCACATGCTCCTGCTGGAGCTGGAGGCGCCGTTCGACAAGCGTGACGTGCAGCTCGCCCGCCGGCGCATGGCCAAGCGCTGGCACCCCGACATCGCGCCCGCCGGGCAGCAGTTCGAGCACGAGCGCCACCTGAAGGCGATCAACGAGGCCGCCGACCAGCTCGAGCGCCTCGCCGAGGGCTCGCGCGGGGGCAAGGTGTCGCGCAACGCCGTGCGCGCCAGCGCCTCCGCCGCGCGCCGCGAGCGCGAGGAGGCGGGCCGGCGCGCCTACGAAGCCGAGCAGCGCGCCCGCGAGCACGCCGAGGATCGCGCCAAGCACGATCCGTTCGCCAGCCGCGTGCCCGACCACTCCGTTGTGCACCGCTACGCGCGCTGTCTCTCCTACCCCGAGTGGGGCGTCGGCACCGTCGCCGGCATCTACTTCAGCGGCGACCCCGACGGCGAGGAGGAGGTGCAGCAGTGGGCGCGCGTGCGCTTCAGCCACGGCGTGCGCACGGTGCCCGCGAGCAGCATGCGCTTCGTCGACTTCTCAAGGCCCGACCCCGGCGAGGAGCGCGTCGAACGCTTCATGCTCGCCGCGCAGCGCGCGATGGCCGAAGGCGAGTACGAGCTCGCTGCCCAGCGACTGATCTACGCGCGCGACGCCGAGCCCGAGAACGTCGCGGTGCTGCGACTGATGACGCTCGCCTTCTGGCAGGCCGGCAAGCTCGACGAGGCAGCGCGTGCCGTGCGCGACTGGGCGCGCGTCGACGGCACCCGGCCGGCCGCGCATCGCTTCGCATCGCGCATCTACGAGGACATCGGCGCCGTCGATCTCGCCGAGGAGGCCGCCGCGCGCGCCGCCCAGCGCGGTCCCGCCGACGCCGGCGCGTGGGAGCGCCTCGGCCGGCTGCGGCTGTCGCTGTCAGACCGCGAGGGAACGCTCGAGGCGCTCAGACGGGCGGTGGCGCTCGGCGCCGGCGAGGACGTGCGCGACCTGATGCTGCAGGCGCTGGCGATCGAGCCGAGCATCGCCGGCTGGGGCTCATCCGAGGCCGCCTCCGGTCTCTAGAGGATGTTGACCGCGCGCGAGACGATCAGTCCGATCGTCAAGAGCGAGACGACCGACTGCACGCCCATCACGCCCTTGGACATCGGCGTCAACGGCATCGTGTCGGTGGGCGAGAAGGCCGTGTTGTTGGTCAGCGACACGTACAGGTAGTCGACGAACTTCGGCCGCCAGTCGCGCGGCTCGATGCGGTCGTCGCTCATCTGCGGGAACAGGAAGTCCGGCGGCCCGTCGCGCCCCGACGCCCGCCCTCCCGGCCCGCCGCGGTCCATCTCCCAGTACCACAGGGCGAAGATCAGCAGGCTCGTCAACCAGATCAACACACCGGCGATGATCAGCCCGCGGCCGTCTGAGACGTTGTGGTGCAGCAGGTAGTGCGTCAGCGCTCCGAGCGAGAAGATGTTCGCTGCGGTGACGAACGCCGTCAGCGCCAGGGCGATGCGCCGCCTGCGCGGATGCTCGTCCTCGACGACGTTCGGCGTGACGACGAACAGGCCGATCAGCAGCGCGCCCTCCAGCGAGGGAACCAGCCATGACGGGCCGGCGGTGAGTCGCTCGGGCAGCAGCACCTGCACGACGATCGCCAGCAGCACCGTCAGCTGCGCCGGCCAGAACGGCTCGGCCTCAGGCGGCGGTGGATACGGACGCCCGGGCTGCGCGGCGAGGGATTGCTGGGCCACGGCCCAAGAGCCTACGGCGCGGCGCGGCCGTAGCGCTAGCCTTTGGCTCGTTGCCCCTAGCGCCCGTGTGCGCCACGGGCACAGCGAACCCATGGGCATCGAGAGTCCCGTACACCTGCTGTTCATCGCCGTCGTCGCGCTGATCGTGCTCGGCCCCAAACGCCTGCCCGACCTCGCGCGCGCGCTCGGGCAGGGCATCCGCGAGTTCCGCCAGTCGCTCGACGAGGGCGCCAGCTCGCCCGAGCCGCACGGCGAGCCGGCGCAGACCGCCCAGCCGGCGCAAACGCCCCCGCCCGCGCAAACGCCCCCGCCGACGCACACGGCCCCGCCGGCGCAGACCGTCGCGCCGGCCGCGAGCGCGTCTTCGGCGACGCCCACTCCGCCCCGGCCGCCGTCTCCTGCGGTCTCGACCGCACCCGTAGCGCCGGCGCCTGCCGAGCAGGCGCACGCGCAGGACTGACCGTCGCGATCGACGCCGTCGGGGATAGGCTGCACTCCCCCGACCAAGGAGCAACCGCCGATGAACGCCGAGCAAGCCGCAGCGTCCGCCGATGCAGTCCTGACCGAGCGGCGCGACAACGTGCTGCTGATCACGATCAACCGCCCGGAGGTCCGCAACGCGGTCAACGGCGCCGTCGCCGAGGGCGTCGCCGGCGCACTTGACGAGCTAGACGGCGAGGACGGCCTGTCGGTCGGTGTGCTGACGGGCGCTGGCGGGTTCTTCAGCGCGGGGATGGACCTCGGGGCCTTCGTCAAAGGCGAATCGCCTTGGTTCGGCGACCGCGGCTTCGCGGGGATCGCGCAGCGTGCGTCGCGCAAGCCGCTGATCGCCGCGATCGAAGGCTTTGCCGTGGCCGGCGGGATGGAGATCGCGCTTGCCTGCGACCTGATCGTCGCTGCGAAGGGCGCCAAGCTGGGAATCCCCGAGGCCAAGCGCTCGCTCGTCGCCGCCGGCGGCGCGCTGCTGCGCCTGCCGCAGCGGATGCCCTATCACGTGGTCATGGAGCTCGCGCTCACCGGTGACCTGCTGCCGGCCGAGCGCTTTCACGAGTTCGGCGTCGTCAACCGCCTGGCCGAGACCGGAGGCGCCGTCGACGCCGCGCTGGAGCTCGCCGCACAGCTCGCCAAGAACGGTCCACTGGCGCTGATCGCCTCCAAGCGCATCCTGCAGGAGCAGTACGACTGGAGCTCGCAGGAGATGTGGGAGAAGCAGGGCGCGATCTCCGGCCCGGTGTTCGCCTCCGAGGACTCCAAGGAGGGCGCCAACGCCTTCAAGGAGAAGCGCGAGCCGGTCTGGAAAGGGCGCTAGCCAGCGACCGGCTGGGATCTGAGGAGCAGTTGCCCGCGGGCACTCAGTCCTTCTGAACGGGCTGCGGTAGCCATCGTATATACGACGTAGCTACTATCGCGCACGAAGTGCGTAAGTAGACCTACACATCCCCCGCTCGGTAAATACCATCGCACACAGAGTGCGAAAGTAAACCTGCACATCACCGCTCGGTAAACACCATCGCGCACCGACTCTCGCCGGAGCGCACCAGGGAGCAGCTGAGCCCGAGCTGCTTCTTGCGCTTGCGCTGGCGGCGGATCTCCAGGAAGCGCTTCCACAGAGCCCACATCAGCGCTGCCCCGGCGTCTTTCGCGGATACTGGGAGATCGCCTGATTGAGGTCGATCGCCGTCGTGACGATGCGGTTCTGTTCGGCCAGGTGCGCCGCCGGGTAGCCCTCGCCCGGGCTGGCGCGCTCGGGACGGCCGATGAAGCCGAAGTGAATGTCGTGGGGCATGATCTGCATCAGCCGCGGGAACATGTGCGCCCGCGCGCCGACATTGCGCGGCTCCTCCTGCACCCACACGACCTCGTGCAGCTTCGGGTAGCGGCGGATCAGCTCGAGGATCTGCCCTTCGGGGAAGGGGTACAGCAGCTCCACGCGCGCGACCGCCAGGCCCGGGTGCGACGCGCGGTCGGGGTGGCCGACGAGGTCGTAGTAGATCTTGCCCGTGCACAGCAGCAGGCGCGTGACCTGCTCGTCGTCGACCCCCGGCTCGGCGAGCACCGGGTGAAAGCGCGTGTCCTCGGCGAGGTCGGCGAGCTTGTTGGTCGCCTGCGGTAGGCGAAGCAGCGACTTGGGGGTCATGATCACCAGCGGACGCTGCTTGGCGATGCGCGCCTGGCGGCGCAGCAGGTGGAAGTACTGCGCGGGGGTCGTCGGGCTCGCCACGCGGATGTTGCCCTCGGCGGCGAGCGCGAGGAAGCGCTCCAGGCGCGCGGAGGAGTGCTCGGGGCCCGAGCCCTCGTAGCCGTGGGGCAGCAGCAGCGTCAGCCGTGACGTCTGACCCCACTTGGCAAGGCCGGAGACGATGAACTGGTCGACGATCACCTGTGCCGAGTTGACGAAGTCGCCGAACTGCGCCTCCCACAGCACGAAGGTCTCCGGCGCCTCCTGGCTGTAGCCGTACTCGAAGCCCATGCAGGCGAGCTCCGACAGCGGGCTGTTGTGCAGCTCCAGCGGCGCCAGCGCGTCGGGCAGGCTCTGGATCGGGCAGACCGTCTGGCCGGTCTTGGCGTCGTGCAGCACCATGTGGCGCTGGCTGAACGTGCCGCGCTCGGTGTCCTGCCCGGTCAGGCGGATCGGCGTACCCTCGGTGAGCAGCGACGCGAAGGCCAGCGCCTCGGCGTGCGCCCAGTCGATCCCGCCCTCCTCGCCCAGCGCCGCGCGACGGCGCTGCAGCTGCTTGACGAGCTTGGGGTGCACGGTGAAGCTCTCGGGAGCGCGCAGCAGGCCTTCGCCGAGATCGCGCAGGCGCGCGGCCGGGACGGCCGTCTCCACTTCCGGGCTCGGGGAACGGTCGAGCGCGTACTCGCCGGTGGCGTGTTCGCCGTGCTCAGTGGCCGCCGCGATCTTCGCCTTCAGGCGCTGGTGCAGGAGCGTCATTTTGTCCCACACCTCCTGGGCCTGGCTGTCGACCTCGTCCTGCGTGACCACGCCTTCGGCCACGAGGCGATCGGCCCACAGCTCCGCCACGCGCTTCTTGCCCTTGATCTTCGCGTACATCTCCGGCTGGGTGTAGGCGGGCTCGTCGGACTCATTGTGGCCGAAGCGGCGGTAGCCGATCAGGTCGATCAGCACGTCGTGGCCGAACTCCTGGCGGAAGGCGAAGGCCAGGCGCACGGCGCTCATGCACGAATGCACGTCGTCGGCGTTGACGTGCACGATCGGCACGTCGAATCCCTTGGCGAGGTCCGAGGCCCAGCGCGTCGAGCGCGCGTCGTCGGGGTCGGTCGTGAAGCCGACTTGGTTGTTGGTGATGATGTGCACCGTGCCGCCGACCTTGTAGCCGTCGAGCGCCTGCAGGTTCAGCGTCTCGGAGACGACGCCCTGAGCGGGGAAGGAGGCGTCGCCGTGGATCACGATCGGCACCGCCGCGTCGGTGTCCTGGTGGGCGTGCGGCCCCTGGCGCGTGGTCTGCGCGGCGCGCGTGGCGCCCTCGACGACCGGATAGACGTACTCCAGGTGGCTGGGGTTGGACTCGAGGTTGACGCGGATCGTCTCGCCGTTGTCCAGGTCGTAGAAGCCCTGCGTGCCGTGGTGGTACTTGACGTCGCCCGTGCCACCCTGGGGGATCGTGGTGACGGCCTCCAGCGTCGAGGCGCCCTCGAACTCGGCGAAGATCGTGTCGTAGGCGCGGCCGAGGTTGTGCGCGAGCACGTTCAGGCGCCCGCGGTGGGCCATCCCGATCACGACCTCCTTGCCGCCGTGCGCGGCCGACAGCTTGATCAGTTCGTCGAGCATCGGCACGGTCATGTCGAGTCCCTCGATCGAGAACTGGTGCTGTCCGAGATAGGCCTTGTGCATGAAGCGCTCCAGCGCGTCGACCTTGACCAGGCGCCGCAGCAGCCAGCGGCTCTCGTCGTTGGTCAGCGGGTTGCGAAAGGCGCCCGACTCGATGTGCTCGCGCAACCACACGCGCTGACGGTGCGAGGCGATGTGCTCGATCTCATAGGCGATCGTGCCGCAGTAGGTTTCACGCAGGTGTGGCAGCGCGTCGGCGAGCGTCGCGCCGGGCACGTACATGTTGAGGATCTTCGCCGGGATCCGCGCCTGCATCTCCGGCGTCAGGCCGAGCGGCTCGGGGTCCAGCCCGGGATCGCCCTCGGGCTCGGAGTCAAGCGGGTCAAGGCGCGCGGCCAAGTGGCCGTGGCTGCGATAGCGGCTGACGAGCGTGCTTGCAGCCTGCACCGCCTGCAGCAGTTCCTCGCTGACGGCCGGCGCGCTGGCGCCGGCGCCGGAAGCCGCCGACGCGGCTGCCGCGGAGGCCGCCGACGCAGCCGCCGCCGGAGCCGGAGGCTGCGGGGCCGGGCCGAGGTCCACGCCGAGGGATGCGAAGACGCCCTCGTAGAAGCCGCGGTCGCCGGCGAGGTATTCCTCGATGCGCGCGAGGAAGCGCCCGGACTCCGCGCCCTGGATGATCCGGTGGTCGTACGTCGAGGTCATCGTCATGACCTTCTCCGCGCCGATCATCGCGCCGATGCTCGCCAGTCCCGGCGGGTAGGCGATCGAGCCCGTCGCGATGATCGTGCCCTGCCCGGTCATCAGGCGCGGCACCGAGGCGATCGTGCCGATGCCGCCGGGGTTGGTCAGCGTGATGTTGGCGCCCTGCAGGTCATCGGCGGTGAGCGTGTTCGTGCGCGCCTTCTCGACGAGCGCGTCGTAGGCGGCGACGAAGCGCTCGAACGGCATCCGCCCGGCGTTGGTGATCACCGGCACCATCAGCGTGCGCGTCCCGTCCTTCTTCTGCACGTCGACCGCGAGCCCGAGGTTCACCTGCCCGTCGTGCACGCGGTTGGGCTTGCCGTCGATCTCGGCGAAGTGATCGGCCATCACCGCCATGTCGTCGCCCGCGCGCGCGATCGCGTAGGCGATCAGGTGCGTGAAGGAGACCTTGCGCTCGGCCGCCTTGAGCTCCTTGCGGCGCGCCTCGAGCATCGTCATCGTCAGCGTGCGGAAGCTCGTCGCCGTGGGAATCGAACGCGACTGCTCCATGTAGCGCGTGAGCGCCGCGGCGCCGCCGCGCATCGGCTTGGTCTCCGGCGCGTCGGCCGTCGCGGAGGCGCCTTTGGCCGACTCGCCGGCGGCCTGCGCGTCGCCGTTGTCCGAGGCTGCCGAGAGCACGTCGGACTTGGTTATCCGCCCCGCCGGGCCGCTGCCGGATACGCCCGCGAGGTCGACGCCCTCGGCCACCGCGGCGCGCGCGGCGACGGGTGAGACCTTTGTGCCCTCGGGCAGCTCGCTGGCGGCCGGCGCGCCGTCGCGACCGGCTGCGCTCGCCGAGCCGTCGGCGCCGTCGGGTGTGGCGGTGCTGTCGTCGGCGGCGCCGACGGCGATCCGCGCGATCACCTGTCCGACGGTGACGGTGTCGCCCTCGGACACGAGCAGCTCGCTCACCGTGCCGCTGGCCGGAGCGGGCAGCTCGACGTCGACCTTGTCGGTGGAGATCTCCACGATCGTCGCGTCGGCCTTGATGAACTCGCCGGCCTGCACGCGCCATTCGAGGATCGTTCCCTCGGTGACCGACTCGCCGGCGGCCGGCGTGACGACATCGACCAGCCGTCCGCTCGCGGCGGCGTCCGCGCCGCCGCCGTCCGCGCTCTCTGCGCCCGCGCCGTTGCCGCCGTTCGCAGGGGCGGCGGCTTGCTCCTTCTCCTCGGGCGCATCGCCCGCCTGCTCGGCGTCGTCAGCGGCGCCGTCGCCGGCGCTCGCCGCGGGTGCGCCCGCGCCGTTGCCCGAGCCGACGGCGATCCGTGCGATCACCTGGCCGACGGTCACGGTGTCGCCCTCCTCTACGAGCAGCTCCGTTACGGTGCCGCTGGCGGGTGCGGGCAGCTCGACATCGACCTTGTCGGTCGAGATCTCGACGATCGTCGCGTCGACCTTGATCGAGTCGCCGACTTTGACATGCCATTCGAGGATGGTTCCCTCGGTGACCGACTCGCCCGCGGCAGGGGTCACGACGTCGATTATCTGCTCAGCCGTGGTGCCTGTGGCCATTGATTGTCTACTCTAGCGCGGCGCGCTGGCGTTGCTCACGGATGAACTCGAAGCTGCCGAAGAACGGCCCGATCCCCCCGAGCACGGCCACTGCGACGGCCAGCCGCAGAGAGACGATGCGTAGCCGCGCGGCCGCCAGGCAGGCGAGCGACATGAAGATCCACAGCAGCCCGTGCGCGAGGCCGAGCACGAACGTCAGCGGCTGCGGGCTGCCGGCGGCGAACGCGCAGATCAGCAGCGCGATGTACACGCACGAGTGCACGAACGACGTCCACTTCAGGCGCGTGAACGTCAGCGGCCCGGCGGCCTCGCGCGGGGAGGCGGAGCGAGCTGCGGCGGCGGAGCGGGCTGCGGCGTCGGAGCGGGCTGCGGCGTCGGGACCGGTGGCGCCGGGGCGCGCGGCGTCGATCACTGCGACAGCCAGCGCGCCATGCGCGGCAGGGCGTCTCCGGCCTCGGCCGGCCAGTCGTCGATGTCGCGCGGCCACCAGGCGTACTCGTCGTGCTCGTGATCGGGCGTCACCGCCTGCTCGTCGCCGGCGGCGATCCACGCCTGGCCGACGAACATGACCATCTTCTGCGGCAGCGAGATCAGCGCCTCGCCGCGCACGCGCTCGGGCGACACCGACCACTCCTCGTCGAGCTCGCGCACGAGCGTCTCGGCGGGGCTCTCGCCGAGGTCGACGGCGCCGCCGGCGCCGAGCGCCCAGCGACCGGCCCACGAGGAGACCCACGGAGCGCGGCGCCCGGCCAGCCAGCGGCCGTCGGCCGAGCGCGTGACGCACAGCGCGGCGACGCTGTGCGAGGCGTCGTCGGCGACCAGCCGCAATGCCCAGCGCAGCGGCTGCAGCTCGATCGCGATCCCGTCGGCGTTGGCGCGAAAGTCGACCAGTCGCGCGGCGACGCCGTCGTGGCTGGGCGAGCCGCGCTCGCGCAGTCCCCTGATCGCCTCATCGGCGGCGGCGGAGTGCGCGGGCGGGGGCTCGAACTGCTCAGAGCGCCAGTGCGCCGTGACCCGGTCGAGCTCCCACGGCCCGCGCGCGAGTATCTGCGGCTGTTCGGTGGATGTTGGCTCGGGGCGTGCGGACATTCGCTCGGTGCGCCGATTTGCGCAGCGCTAACGCTAGTGAGCATAGACTCGCGCGCGTGAACATTCGTCGCCACAAGCACTGGGGCTGGGGCTATGAGGATCAGCAGCCGACGCCGGACGCGCTGCGCCAGACGGCGTCGTTCGCGGCCGAGCACCTGGGACTGGAGCTCGGCGAGATCGAGCAGCCGGTGGCGCTGGAGCAGGTCGAGCTGCGCAGCGCGCGCGTGCGCCCGCCGGCGGCGCTGGCGGAGATCTGCGCGAGCGACGACCACGCGCGCGCCTCGCACGCGTTGGGCAAGTCCTACACGGACGTCGTCAACGGCTTTCGCGGGCGCTTCGCGCACCCGCCGGACTTCGTCGCTCGCCCGCGCGAGGAGACGGACGTCGAGCGGTTGCTGGAGTGGTGCTGCTCAGAGCGAGTCGCGGCGATCGGATTCGGCGGCGGCACGTCGGTCGTCGGCGGGGTGACAGCCGACGTGCCGGGCTCCTACAACGGCGCGATCGCGATCGATCTGCGCGCGCTGGATCGCGTGCTCGAGGTCGACGCCGTGTCGCGCTCGGCGCGCATCCAGGGAGGGGCCACCGGTCCGGGCCTGGAGGCGCAGCTGAGCGAGCATGGGCTGACGCTGCGCCACTTTCCGCAGTCGTTTGAGTACTCGACGCTCGGCGGCTGGATCGCCACGCGTGCGGCCGGGCACTTCGCGACCGTGTGGACGCACATCGAGGACTTCGTCGAGTCGGCGCGCGCGATCACGCCGGTCGGCGTGTGGCAGTCGCGCAGGCTGCCCGGCTCGGGGGCCGGCGTCAGCCCGGATCGGATGCTCGCGGGCTCGGAGGGCGCCCTCGGGTTGATCACCGAGGCGTGGGTGCGCGTGCAGCCGCGCCCGCAGCACCGTCGCTCGGCTGGCGTTCTTTTCTCTCGATTCTCCGCTGGCGCGGAGTGCGTGCGTGCGCTCGGTCAGTCCGGGCTGAGTCCGGCGAACTGCCGCCTGATCGACGCGCGCGAGGCGGCGATGACGATGGCCGCCGAGCACCGATCGAAGATCGGCCAGCAGGCGCTGCTCGTGCTCGGCTTCGAGTCGACCGACCACCCCGTCGACGAGGCGATGTCGCGAGCGCTTGCGATCTGCGCCGAGCACGGCGGCGAGCTGCCCGACGACCCGCGCGGCGGTGGCTCGGGCGGCGGTGGCTCGGGCGGCTCGGGCGGCGGGGGGGCGAGTGGCGGCGAGGACGCGGTCGGCTCCTGGCGCGATGCGTTCCTCGGCGCGCCGTACGTGCGCGACGTGCTCGTGGCGATGGGCGTGCTCGCGGAGACGTTCGAGACGGCGATCACGTGGGAGCGCTTCGCGGGCTTTCACGAGCGCGTCAAAGCGGCCGGCGAGCAGGCGCTGGAGGAGGTGTGCGGCGAGGGCGGGCGCGTGACGGCGCGCTTCACGCACGTCTACCCGAACGGTCCGGCGGTCTACTTCACGGTGATCGCGCCGGCTCGCCGCGGCGAAGAGGTCGAGCAGTGGGCGCAGATCAAGGCGGCGGTGTCCGATGCGATCCTCGCCGAGGGCGGCACGATCACCCATCACCACGCCGTCGGGCGCGACCACCGCCGGTGGTATGACCGCCAGCGCCCGGACCCGTTCGCCGCGGCGTTCACCGGCGCCAAGGCGGCGGTCGATCCGCAGGGCGTGATGAACCCCGGCGTGCTGATCGATCCCGGCGACCCGGCCGCGGCCGCGCAATGAGCGTCGCCGTGCCCGACCCCGGCGACCCGGCCGCGGCCGCGCGATGAACGTCGCCGTGCTCGGGCCCGGCGGCGTCGGCGGGCTGCTCGCCGGCGCGCTGCACCGCGCGGGCGAGCAGGTGGTGGTCGTCGCCCGCGAGTCGACCGCCGCGACGATCTCCGAGCATGGGCTGCGCGTGAGCAGCGTGACGCTCGGCGATTTCACCGCGCATCCGCGCGCCGTCGCGCGCCTGGCCGAGCCGGTCGACGCGCTGATCGTCGCCACGAAGGCCGCGGGGCTGCCCGAGGCGCTGGAGCGGATCGACTGCCAGCCGGCGCTCGTGCTGCCGCTGCTCAACGGGCTCGACCACCTCGCGCTGCTGCGCGAGCGCTTGCACCCCGCGACGGTGCTCGCGGGGACGATCCGCGTCGAGGCCGACCGCCCGCAGCCGGGCGTGATCGTTCATACCAGTCCTTTCCTGCTCGTGGAAATGGCCAGCCGCCACGAGTCCGCACGCGACGGGATGGCGCAGCTGGCGCGGGCATTCGAAGGCGCCGGCGTGAAAGCGCGCGCGGACTGGCCGATCTGCGAGCGCTCGGAAGCGCAGGTGATGTGGTCGAAGCTCGTGCGCCTGAACGCGCTGGCGTGCACGACGAGCGCCTACGACAAGCTGCTCGGGGAGATCCGCTCGACGCCGCGACTGCGCGCCGACCTGGAGGGCGCGATCGCGGAGGCGTGCGCCGTCGGCCAGGCCGAGGGCGCCGACGACGTCGATCCGCAGAAGGCGATCGGCGAGCTGCAGCGCGCGCACGAGACGCTCGGCAGCTCGATGCAGCGCGACATCGCCGCCGGACGCGCGCCGGAGATCGACGCGATCCCCGGCTCGGTGCTGCGCGCGGGCAAGCGCCACGGAATTGACTGCCCGACGATCGAGCGCCTAGTCGCGACGATCCTCGCGCGCATGGAGGCCGGCGCGAGCTGACGCGGCGCTCGGCGGGCCGACGGGCGGGGCGACGGGCGGGGCGGGTGCGCGCGCCGGTGCAACGGGCTCGGAGCGCGGCCGGTCGGCGGGCGGCTCAGACGCGCTGCGCGACGTCGTTCAGGCCGCACACGATCACGTGCCCGACCCAGTCGCGGCAGACCTGCGGGTCCGAGGGCGAGACGGTCACGGCCACGACGCCTGAGTCTCGCGGGCGCTGCGGTCGCTTGCCGTTGGGCGGTCGTCCAAAATCGCCGTCCGGTATTGAGACGCGCGACAAAACCCGGCCGCGCAAGCGGCCCTCATAAGAGAAGACGTAGTCCGGTTAGTGCTCGAAGGGGAACGGCGCGGCGGCCGGAGCGACCGCCGGCACGGGCTCGCTGGAGACCGCCTCGACGACCTCCTGCTCGGCCTCCTGGAGCTCCTCGTCGTGCTCGCCGTCGCACAGCACGCGGAAGTTGCCCGTCACGCCGCTGTCGGCATGGATCGTGATGCCCGGCAGGATCTCCTCGCCCTCGTCGAAGCCCAACCGCTCCATGTCGAAGTGCGCCAAGCCGATGCCGTGCGCGGTGTGCGTCGGGTTCTCGCGGTCGTGAGCCGCCACCGCCTGGGCGAAGCGCTCGAGGTTCTTCGCGATCTTGCCCGTGCTCGACATCGCCTCACGGAGGGTAGCGCGGGCGCAGTAGATTGAGAACAGATGAGCCAAGCGCAGCCACTACAGGTCCCGCCCGTCCCCGGCGGCGCGGCGGCGCCCGGCGGCGCCGGTGGCCAGGTGATCCGCACGGTCGCCCTGCGCAAGGTCTACGCCGGCGCCGACTTCGCCGCCGTCGACGGCCTCGACCTGAGCGTTTGCGCGGGGGAGATCTTCGGCCTGCTCGGTCCCAACGGCGCCGGCAAGACGACCACCGCGGGGATGCTCACGACGCGCGTCATCCCGACCTCCGGCACCGCGCACGTCGGCGCGATCGACGTCGTCGCCCAGCCGGCGCTCGCCAAGCAGCTCATCGGCATCGTCTCCCAGCAGAACACGCTCGACCGCCAGCTCAACGTGTGGGAGAACCTGTACTTCCACGGGCGCCTGTTCGGCATCTCCGCCGGCGAGTCGCGCCGCATCGCCGACGAGCTGCTGGAGAAGCTGCGCCTGTCCAAATGGGCCAAGGCGTCCGTCTACGCGCTGTCCGGCGGCATGGCCCAGCGGCTGATGATGGCGCGCGCGATCTTCCATCGCCCGGCCGTGCTGTTCCTCGACGAGCCCACCGCCGGCCTCGATCCGCAGAGCCGCCTGGCGCTGTGGGAGATCCTCGGCGAGCTCAACCGCGAGGGCCAGACGATCCTCCTGACGACGCACTACATGGAGGAGGCCGACGAGCTGTGCAGCCGCGTCGCGATCATGGACCACGGCAAGATCCTCGCGCTTGACACCCCCGCCGCGCTCAAGCGCTCGCTCGGCGCCGACACGATCGTCACCGTCAGGGCCGACGGCGACCTGGGCGTGCTCGCGCGGCGGCTGGCCGAGGCGATCCCCGAGGTCGCCAACACGCGTCCCGTCGACGGCGGCGTCGAGCTGCACGTCAAACAGGCTCAACGGCTGGTGCCGCGCGTGGTCGGCGCCGCCGACGACGCCGGCTTCGAGCTCGCCGACCTGTCGGTCTCCGAGCCGAGCCTCGAGACCGTCTTCATCAGCCTCACCGGCAAGGAGCTGCGCGACTGATGGCCGCCGCCGCGCCGCCGATCCCCTCGACGCCCGCCCGCATCTCGATCGAGCCGACCCGCTCGATCTTCGCCGCCAGCCGCTCGGCGCTGCGCGCGCTGATCCTGCGCGATCTCGTCGTGCTGAGGAAGAACTTCGGCGAGTTCGTCATCCGCACGCTCGTGCAGCCGTTCCTGCTCGTGTTCGTCTTCCTCTACGTGTTCCCCACGATCGGCCAGGGGATCGGCGGCGGAGGCGGCAAGGCCGCCGAGTCGGCCTTCGCGACCGTGCTCGTCGCCGGCGTCGTCGGCATCTCGATCATGTTCCAAGGCATCCAGGCCGTGGCGATGGTGATGGCCCAGGAGTTCGGCTACACGCGCGAGATCGAGGATCGCGTGCAGGCGCCGTGCCCGATCTGGCTCGTCGGCGTCGCCAAGGTGCTCTCCGGCGCCACCCAAGGCCTGATCGCCGCGCTGATCGTCTTCCCGATCGCCGCAGTCATCCACGCCAAGGGCGTCGAAGCACACCTCTCCGTCCACTGGGCCGTCGTGCTCACGCTGATCCCGCTCGCCTGCGTGACCATGACCTCGCTCGGGCTGCTGCTCGGCACCTTGTTCGAGGCGCGCAACCTCGGCCTGATGTTCGGCTTCGTCGTGCTGCCACTGACCTTCCTCGGCGGCACCTACTACCAGTGGACCAAGCTCGCCCCCGTGCAGGTCGGCGGCATCCACTGGCTGCAGATCCTCGTGCTCGTAAACCCGCTCATCTACGTCACCGAGGGCATGCGCGCCGGGCTCACGCACGCCCAGCACATGCACCTGTACATCATCTACCCCGTGCTCATCGGCTTCTGCGCGACCTTCCTCACGCTCGGCCTGCGCAAGTTCTCCAGCCGCGTGCTCTCGTGACGCTCCCCGTCATCGCGAACACCACCCCGTCGCGCGCGGCCTAACCACACGATGCGCGCCAACCTCCGCCTGCTGCTCTCGCTGCGCGTGCTGCCCTGGCGCGTCGCGCGCTTCTACTGGCGCGCGCGCCGGCACGCGCTGCGCAGCGCCGACCACTTCAGCCTGGCCTCCGCCGCCCGTCCGGCAGAGCTCGCACAGCTGCTGACGCTGGCCGAGGGCCGCGAGGCCGTCGTCGAGCTCGGTACCGGCACGGCATGGAGTGCGATCGCGCTGGCACTCGACGACCGCGCGCGGCAGATCGTCAGCTACGACCCGAGCGTGCGCGCCGAGCGCGAGGCCTACCTCGATCTCGCAGGCCGCCAAGCGCGCGAGCGCATCGAGCTGCGCGCCGAGCCCGACACCCGCGGACCCCACCTCGGCGATCCGCCCGTCCAGCTGCTGTTCATCGACTCCGAGCACCAGCGCGAGCCGGTGCTCGCCGCCTTTCGCACCTGGCGCGACGCGCTCGCGCCGGATGCCGTCGCGGTCTTTCACGACTACACGCACCCCGACTACCCGGGCGTGCGGGAGGCCGTCGTCGAGCTGGGACTTGCCGGGTGGGAGGTCGGTGGGGTGTTCGTGTGGCGGGCGCCGTGAGGGCTATCGCCTCGGCCTTCGTCGCCGGCTAGCCCTGCGTCCCGGCGACGCGCGGCTGCTCGATGATCGCGATGACGGCCCTGCGCCTCAGCCCTGCGTCTCGCTGACCCTCGGCTGCTCGATCAGCTCAACCCTGTAGTCGTCGGGGTCGCGCACGAAGCACAGCCGCGAGCCGCCCTCGCGCACGGAGTAGGGAGGCTTCTCGGGCTCGATGCCCTGCTCGGCCAGCCGCGCGAGCGTCGCGTCGAGATCGTCTGAGGTGATCGCGATGTGGCCGTAGCCGGTGCCGATCTCATATGAGTCCACGCCGAAGTTGTGCGTCAGCTCCAGGCGCGGCATGTCGCCGTCGCCGGGCTGGTTCATGAACACGTTGATCGCCTCGTCTTTGATCGGCAGGCGGCCGACCTCCTGGAAGCCGAGCGCTTCGTAGAAGGCCACCGAGCGGTCGACGTCGGTGATCCGATAGCAGGTGTGGATCAGCGCCATGAGCGGGAGTCTAGGAGAACGCGCGCGGCAGCGCGAGACAGTCCGGGCGACCCTATACTCGGCGCGCGTGCGAACCATGATCGTCGGTCACGGCGGGCGAGAGAGCGCCCTCGCCTCCCGCATGGCGGAGCACAGCGAGCTGTACGCGTTCGCGGGCCATCTCAACCCGTCGCTGGTGCGCTACGCACGCGCTTCCGGCGGGAAGATCCAGATCGGCGACGTGTGCGACGCACAGGCCGTCGCCGAGTTCGCGCGCGCCAACGAGATCGACATGGCGATGGTCAGCGCCGACGAACCGCTGGAGTCGGGCGTCGTCGACGCGCTGCTCGCGCAGGGCACGCGCGCGGTCGGCCCCACGCGCGCCGGCGCCGAGATCGAGTGGAACAAGACGTTCGCCCGCTCGCTGCTGCTCGAGGTCGCACCGGAGGCGACGCCGCTCCTGCGCGTGGCGCGCCGCGCCGAGGAGGTCGACGAGGCGATCGCGTCGTTCGGCTCGACGCCGGTCGTCGTCAAGCCCTCGGGCCTCACCGGCGGCAAGGGCGTCAAGGTCATGGGACCCCATCTGGCAAGTCACTCCGAGGCCCGCGACTACGCGCTGAGCCTGCTCGCCGGCGACGGGGGCGGCGAGTCGGTGCTGATCGAGGAGAAGATCGTCGGCGCGGAGTTCACGATCCAGGCGATCAGCGACGGGCGGACGGTCGTGTTTCCCAACTCCACCTACGACTACCCGTATCGCTTCGACGGCGACGAGGGTCCGGGCACGGGCGGCATGGGCTCGCTCTCGATGGCCGAGGCCACGCTTCCGTTCATGTCGGCCGAGCACTACGCGCAGGCGTGCTCGATCGTCGAGCGCGTCATCGCGCGGCTGTCGGCCGAAGGGCGGCGCTTCAGCGGTGTGATGAACAGCGGCTTCTTCGCGACCGCCTCAGGCGTGCAGGTGATCGAGTTCAACGCGCGCTTCGGCGACCCGGAGTGCATGAACATCATGGCCCTGTTCGACGGCGACTGGACGCGCGTGATGGAGCGCATCTGCGCCGGCGAGCTGACGCGCGAGGACGTGCGCCTGCGCGACGAAGCCTCGCTGGTGCTCTATCTCGTCTCACCCGACTACGCGCTCCCGCGCGGCGCAGCGGCGCCGACGCCGTATGAGTTCGAGCTCGACGTGGCGGCGATGGAGCGGGCCGGCTGCAACGTGTTCTTCTCCTCGGCCGTGCACGTCGCCGACAACACCTACCGCACCGTCGGAACCTCGCGCGCCGTGGCGCTCGTCACGACCGCGCCGGGCCTGCGCGAGGCGCACGCGCGGATCGTCGAGCTGGCGAGCTCGGTCGGCATGCTGCAGTGGCGGCGCGACGTCGGCGACGAGCGCTACCTGCAGGGCTTGAGCGGTCTCGTTCGGTCGGCGTGACGGCCATCGTGCAAGGATTGCGCCAGTGATCGTCGAGACGGCCAGCAATCCCCAGTTTCTGTCCAACACCTACCTCGTCGCCGATGGCGAGGGCGGGCCGGCCTTCTTCATCGACGCTGGCGGTCCCGTCGAGCCGCTGATCGCCGCCGCCGAGCGGCTGGGGCTGACGCCGACGCACGTGCTGCTCACCCATCACCACTACGACCACGTCTGCGACGTCGACAAGCTGCGCAAGCGCTGGCCGGCGCTGGAGGTCGTGATCAATCCGATCGAGAGCGACCTGATGCGCGCCGCCGCGGGCGAGGGAGACGGCGACGGCGACGGCGAGTCCGGCGCCGAGCGCATGGGCTCGGTGCAGGCCGGCGAGACGCTGCGATTCGGGACGCTCGAGGTCTGCCCGCTGAACACGCCCGGGCACACCGCCGGGATGCTCTCCTTCCTCGTCGGCGATCGCTCCGGGCCCGCGCCGAGCAAAGGCTCCTCCAAGCGTCCTGGCGCCAGTTCCGCGCCCGGCGGGTTCAGTGGCGGCGAGGCCGTCGTGTTCACCGGCGACACGTTGTTCAAGAACTCCGTCGGAGGCGTCAAAGCGCCGGGTCACACGACCTACACCGACCTGCGCGACTCGATCATGGGGACGTTGATGGAGCTTCCGCCCGAGACCATCATCTACCCGGGCCACTCCGAGCCGACGTCGGTTGCGCAGGAGTGGGACTCCAACAGCTTCATCCGCGTCTGGCGCGGTCTGGACCCCGAGGGCGCAGAGCCCTGTGTGGCGCTCGGCGAGCCGGCGACGCTGGTGCTGCTCGGCCAGGACTACGACGGCGGCACGAAGGCATGGGTGCGCTGGAAGGACGGCGCCGATGACATCGTGCCGGGCTCGCGCGTCGAGCGCCAGGGTTAGAGCCAGCTAGAGCCCTCCGTCCAGAGCCGGCGCTCGGCAGATCGCCTGCGAACGCACGAGAGCCGGCTGCGCGGCGTGATGTGTGTTCGCTCTTACGAACAGCGGTAGCCATGGTATATACGCTGTAGATACGATGGCGCACTGAAAACGTAAAACGACGTACACAGCCCCCGCCTCGTCGAGCGCCCCAGCCCGCCGCCCTCGACACTCCACGACGCTCCACCGACACTTCACGACGCTCCACCGACGCTCCAGGACGCTCCACGGGGCCTAGGATGCAGGTGTATGGCACGCGAGAGCGAGAAGATCCGCGAGAGCGAGAAGATCCCGACGTCGCGCGTGCGGCGCACGGCGACTGTCGCATCGCTGGCGGCGGGGGAGGCGGTCAAGCAGTTCGGCACGCGCGCGGCGAACGTCACGCGCGGCGAGGAGGCCTCTGAGGAGGCGATGGCCAGGCGCCAGCTGGAGACCGCCAAGCAGATCGTCGCGGCGCTGGGGACGATGAAGGGCGCGGCGATGAAGCTGGGGCAGGTCATGTCCTTCCTCGACGTCGGCCTGGTGCCCGAGCAGCACCGCGAGGAGTTTCAGCGCGAGCTGGCCAAGCTGCGCGACGCCGCGCCGACTGTCTCCTTCAAGCAGATGCGCAAGGTCATCGAGGACGATCTGGAAGAGCCGATCGGCGAGGCGTTTGCGTCGTTTGACGAGGAGCCGATCGCGGCGGCGTCGATCGGTCAGGTCTATCGCGCAAGGCTGCACGACGGCCGCGAGGTGGCGGTCAAGGTGCAGTACCCGGGCGTCGCCAGCGCGGTGCGCGCGGATCTGCAGAACCTGGACATGATCATGCGCCTGCTCAAGCGCATGACGCCGGGCCTCGACGTCAAGGCGATCGCGCAAGAGATCAAAGAGCGCATCGTCGAGGAGCTCGACTACGAGCTGGAGGCGCAGAACCAGCGCTCGCTCGCGCGCATCTTCGCCGGTCACCCGTTCATCGTCGTCCCCGACGTCGTCACGTCGCTCTCGCGCGAGCGCGTGCTCGTCGGCGAGTTCGTGCGCGGCGTCGGCTTCGAGGAGCTCAAGGAACGCTCGCAGGCCGAGCGCGACAGGCTCGGCGAGATCGTCTTTCGCTTCTTCCTCGGCTGCCTGTACCGCCACCGCCAGTTCTCCGGCGATCCGCATCCGGGGAACTTCCTGCTGCAGGACGACGGCCGCGTGGCGTTCCTGGACTTCGGGCTGTTCAAGCGCCTGGACACCAAGCCGGTCGAGCTGGAGCTGGCGGCGCAGAGGGCGGTCGTCGAACGCGACGCGCCGGCGCTTCATCGCCTGCTCGCCGAGTCGGGGTTCCTGCCGGACCCCGCGCGCGTGGACCCCGAGCACCTGTTCGCGTTCATCGACGCGGCGATCTGGTGGTACACGACCGACGAAACCGTGCAGCTGGCGCCGGAGATCGCCACGCAGGTGATGCTCGAGAGCTCGGACCCGCGCTCGACCCACTTTCGCGAGATGCGCCACCAGGACATGCGCCCCGAGCATCTGTTCGGCAGGCGCATGGAGATGCTCACGCTGGCGGTGCTCTCACAGCTGCACGCGAGCGCCAACTGGCACAGGATCGCCCGCGAGTGGATG
>JADGPP010000013.1 GCA_017882375.1 Solirubrobacteraceae bacterium
ACCCCTTTCGACCAGAAACCCACTCATTTGCAGGACATTCTGGCGATCAGACCGGACGGAACAAGCCCCCCAACACCCTACTTTTTCCGCAGGAAGTAGTTAGGCGCTTCGCCGAGCACCGGCCGACCCGGCGTCGGCGCCCGGCGAAGGCTCAGCTCTCGCCGGTCACGATCCCGCGGGCGGCGAGCAGCTCCATCACGCGCTCGACGCCGCGCTCGACCGATTCCTCGAGCGTTCCAAGCACCATGTCGGGGTCGGCAGGCGGCTCGTAGGGCGCGCCCACTCCTGTCATCCCCGACAGCTCGCCGGCGCGTGCACGCGCGTACAGGCCCTTCGGGTCGCGCTTCTCGCACAGCTCCAGCGGCGCGTCGACGAAGATCTCGACGAACTCCAGGTCGTCGCCGGAGTGCAGCGCCGCGGCGAGCGCGCGATCGGCGGCATACGGGCTGACGAGACTGACGAGCGCGATCGTGCCGGACTCCGCCAAGAGCCTGGCGACGTGCGCGGTGCGCCGCACGTTCTCGCGCCGCGCCTGCTCGTCGAAGCCGAGGTCGCCATTGAGACCGTGGCGCAGGTTGTCGCCGTCCAGCAGAAAGGCCGACTGTCCCGCGGCGATCAGGCGCTCCTCCACCGCCGCGGCGATCGTCGACTTGCCAGCGCCGGGCAGGCCGGTGAACCAGAGCGTCGCGCCGGGATGGCCGAGCGCCTGCCAACGCTTCTCGCGGGTCATCCGCGTCCCCTGCCAGCGCACGTTCGGGCTGCGCTCGCTCTTGACGTCCGTATCGAAGCCCTCGACCTCGGTGTCGAGGATCACGCCCGCGGCGACCGTTTCGTTGGTCGCCTCGTCGATCACGATCAGGCTGCCGGTCGTGCGGTTGCGCCGGTAGGAGTCGAACACGAGCGGCACGCTCAGCTCCATGCGCACGCGACCGAGATCGTTGAGCTCGAGCACCGTGGCACTCTCGTCGCGGTGCAGCGTCTCGACGTCGATGCGGTAGCGCACGTCCAGTCCGCCGACCATCGCGGTTCGCGTGGTGTGCTTGACCTGGTAGCGCCTGCGGCGGTCCAGCGGCCGCTCGGACATCCAACAGAGCAGCGCCTCGAAGTGGTTTGCGACGGTCGGCTGATTCTGCGTGCGCACGATCGTGCTGCCGCGCCCCACGTCGATGTCGTCGGCCAGCCGCAGCGCGACCGACATCGGCGGAAACGCCTCCTGCAGCGGACCGTCGAACGTGTCGATCGCGGCGATCGTGCTGTGCTGGCCTCCTGGCAGCACGACCACGTCGTCGCCGGGGCGCATCACGCCGCCGGCGACCTGCCCGGCATATGCGCGGTAGTCGGTGACGCTCGAGGACGGCGGGCGGATCACCCACTGCACCGGAAAGCGCACGTCGATCAGGTTTCGATCGGAGGCGATGTGCACATGCTCGAGGTGGTAGAGCAGCGGCGGGCCCTGATACCAGGGCATCGCCTGCGAGCGATCGACGACGTTGTCGCCGAGCAGCGCCGAGATCGGGATGAACGTCACGTCGGACATCTCCAGGCGAGCGGCGAACTGATCGAAGTCCTCGACGATCGCGTCGAACACGCCCTCGTCGTAGTCGACGAGGTCCATCTTGTTGACACACACGACAAGGTGCGGGATCGCCAGCAGCGAGCTGATGAACGCGTGGCGCTTGGACTGCGCGATGACGCCCTTGCGTGCGTCGATCAGGACGATCGCCAGATCCGCCGTCGAGGCGCCCGTGACCATGTTGCGCGTGTACTGCTCGTGGCCGGGGGTGTCGGCGATGATGAAGCGGCGCTGCGTCGTCGCGAAGTAGCGATAGGCGACGTCGATCGTGATCCCCTGCTCGCGCTCGGCGCGCAGGCCGTCGGTCAGCAGCGACAAATCGAGGAAGTCGTGGCCCATCCGCTCGCTCGCCTGCTCGACGTGCTCGAGCTGGTCGGTGAGCACCTGCTTTGAGTCGTACAGCAGCCGCCCGATCAGCGTGCTCTTGCCGTCGTCCACCGAACCCGCCGTGGCAAATCGCAGCAGGTCGGCGGGTCGCTCGGTCAGCCGCCGGAACACCTCGCGCCCGTCGACCTTCGGCGCCTGCACGCCGTCGCCCACGGCCGCGGCGTGCCCGTTGCCGTTGCCGCCCGCCACGTCTGCCGATCCGGGGATCTTCATCAGAAGTACCCCTGCCGCTTACGATCCTCCATCGCCGCCTCGCTCACGCGGTCGTCACCGCGTGTCTGCCCGCGCTCGGTCACCTCGGTCGCGGCGATCTCGGCGACGACCTCCTCCAGCGTGGCCGCGGAGGACTCGACGGCGCCCGTGCAGCTCATGTCGCCGACGGTCCGGTAGCGCACGCTAGTCGAGAACGGGCGCTCGTCGTCCATCAGCTGCATGAACGGGCTGTTGGCGTACAGCATGCCGTCTCGCTCGAACACCTCGCGATCGTGCGCGAAGTAGATCGACGGCACCTCGAGCTCCTCCTCGGCGATGTACTGCCAGACGTCGAGCTCGGTCCAGTTGGAGATCGGAAATACCCGCGCATGCTCCCCCTTGTGAATGCGCGCATTGTAGAGCGCCCACACCTCCGGGCGCTGACGCTGGGGCTCCCACTGACCGAACTGATCGCGGAACGACAGGATTCGCTCCTTGGCCCGAGCGCGCTCCTCGTCGCGCCGCGCCCCGCCGAAGGCCGCATCGAAGCCGTGCTCGGCGATCGCGTCGAGCAGCGTGACCGTCTGCAGGCCGTTGCGCGACGCACGCGGGCCGGTCTCCTCGACGACACGGCCCTGGCGGATCGAGTCCTCGACGGAGGCGACGATCAGGCGCTCGCCGAGCTCCCGCATGCGCCGGTCGCGGAACTCGATCGCCTCGGGGAAGTTGTGCCCGGTGTCCACGTGCATCAGCGGGAAGGGAAAGGGGGCGGGTCGAAACGCCTTCTCGGCAAGTCGCAGCAGCACGATCGAGTCCTTGCCGCCGCTGAACAGCAGCACCGGCCGCTCGAACTCGGCGGCGACCTCGCGCATGACCTGAACCGCCTCGGCCTCGAGCGTACGCAGATGCGACAGGTGATAGGTAGCGGGCATCCGTGCTAGGTGGTTGGAGTTAGCCTGCGTCTCTGGGTTCGTGCTCGGGTCTGCGCCTGCGCGTTCTTGCGCTGCTGACAGTCCGATCGCCGGCGCCCAACCTTAGGGCGCGTTCGCGCTGTTTGCAACATTCGCCCGGTCGCGCCCAGGGGTCTGCGCCGATGCTCACAGAGGCCGTCGGCCCGTCTCGGCGATAGCGCGTTCATACACGTCAAGTGTCGCATGGACGTGCCGGGCGATTGTGAACTGCTGCTCGGCTCGCTCGCGCCCCGCTCGGCCCATCGCCGCGCCGCCGTCCGCGCTCTGCGCGACTCGCGCGATCGCCCGCGCCCACGCGCTCGGCTGACGCGGCGCGACGAGGTAGCCCTCGCGTCCGTCCTCGATGATCTCGCGCGGGCCGCCGACGTCGGTCGCGACGACCGGCACGCCGAGGGCCATCGCCTCGATCGCCGCGCGCCCGAACGGCTCCTCCCAGGAGGGCAGCAGCAGCACGTCCAGCGCGCGGATGATCTGCGGGACGTCCTCGCGCTCGCCCAGCCACGAGACGCGATCCTCCAGACCCGCCGTCGCGATGAGCTCGCGCAAGCGGGCGACGTAGTCCTCGTTGTCAAAGCGCGTCGAGCGTGCCACGAACTTCGCCGAGCCGATCAGCAGCAGGTGCGCGTCGAACCCCTCGCCGCAGAGCAGGCCCAGCGTCTCGATCGCCGTGTCCTGACCCTTCCACGGGCTGAGTTGAGCGACCACGCCGAGTAGCAGGCGGCGTCCGCCGGCCTCGCCCAGACGAGCGCGCGCCGCGTCACGATCGATCGACTCGGGGTCAAAGCGCTGCAGGTCGACGGCGTTGTGCACGACCTCCACGCGGGCACTCGGCGCCGCGGCCAGCACCGACGCTGCCGTGTACTGGGAGTTGGCCACGATCGTCGTCGCCGTGGACGCGATCAGGCGCAGCGTGGCTCGGCTCACGCGGCCCGGGGGCAGGCAGTCGCGCACGTGCACGATCGTCGGCGTTCGCCGCAGCCGCGCGAGGCCGAGCACGAGGCCCGCGCGAATCGAGTTGGCATGCACGACGTCGGCGCCGTGACGCGCCGCCGCGCGGCGCACCTGCCACGCCGCGACGGCCATCTCGATCAGGGCCCTGGGCGTGTGCAGCGGGTGCACCCGTAGGCTGCCCGCCGTCCCGGCGATCACGGTCGTCGTGATGCCCCGCTGCTGCGCGAGCGCCTGCAGCGGGCCCGGCGGCGTTGCCAGCAGCGGCTCCACCGTGTCTGGCAGCGCGCCGAGCAGATCCAGCAGCGAGCGCTCGGCGCCACTGACGACGGCCGTGTGGCTGACATAGAGGACCTTCACGAGCCGCCGTGCTCCGGCTCACGCGCGCGTTGACCGTCGGCGGCCCCGGCCCCGCCGTCCAGCTGGGCCAGCAGCAGCGCTTCGACCCGCTCGACGACCCGCGACCACGCGTAGGTCTGCGCGCGAGCCGCTCCGGCGGCCCCCAAGCGCCGCGCCAGCTCGCCGTCTTGCAGCAGTCGCGTGATCGCCTCGGCCACCGCGAGCGGATCGAGCGGGTCGACGAGCAGCCCCGTCTCGCCGTCGACGACCGCATCGACCGCGCCGCCGACGTTGCCCGCGACGACCGGCTTGCCGTACGCGGCCGCCTCCAGGTAGACGATGCCGAAGCCCTCCCCCGCGAACTCGCCGGCGGGCAGGCGGCTGGGCATCGCCAGCAGCTGCGCGCGCGCCAGCCACGCATCGCGCTGATCGTCGGGGACGGCGCCGAGGAAGCGGATCGAGTCGGCGACGCCGTAGGAGCGCGCGAGCTGCTCCAGGCCCGGGCGCAGCGAGCCGTCGCCGATCACGACCCATTGCGCGTCTGGCACCTTCGCGAGCACGAGCGCGAGCGCGCGGACCATCACGTCGTGGCCCTTGTAGCGCTCCTCGATGCGGGCAATCGTGAGGATCGTCGGACGATCGACCGGCCTGGGCGCCGGATCGCTCGGGATGTCGGTGCCGTTGGCGATCACGTGCACGCGCTCCGGCGGCCCTCCGGCGGCGGCGATCAGGCTCGCCGTGTAGGCGCTGACGGCGATCGATGCGTCCGCGTGGCGCGCGGCGAAGGCCGCCAGGCGCGGCTTGGCGCCGATCTCTTCGGCGTGGAAGTACTGGACCGTGCGCGAGCCGCGCGCTCGGCGGATCGCCGCCGCAGCCGGGCTGGTGACGATGTGGGCACTGAGCGTCACATCCGGGCGAAAGCTCAGCGCGTGCTTCAGTGCCGCCGCGTTGAGCAGCGCGTTGCGCCCGCCGCGCAGCCCTCCCCCGCCGCGCACTCTGTGCACGCGCACGCCGCTGGCGGCGTCGAACTGCGCGGCGCCCGGCGAGTCTGGCGCGATCACCTCGGTCTGCAACCCGCGGATGCCTGCGGCCAGGCGATGGGCCACCACCTGGATCCCGCCCGGGGCGGGTGGGAAGTCCGGCGTGAGGATGAGCAGCCGCGGCCGCTCGCGCAGCCGTGAGACGCTAGGCGCCATCGAGTCCATAGAAGCGATCCGCCCACAGCCCCAGCGCGAGCAGGGGCCACAGCTGATCGCTGTGATCGTGCGTCGACGCCGTGTGCTCGCGCACCAGCACCTCGGCGGCGTGCCGGTCGAAGTACCCCTCGCGGTAGATCACGCCGTGCTCGAGCTGGCGGCTCATCACGGGCGCCAGGGGTCCCCGCAGCCACTCCGCGGCCGGGACCCGGAAGGCCGTCTTGCGATAGCGCCCGAATCGAGCCGCCGGGATGATGCCCGGCGGCAGCATCTCGTGCACGAGCGCCTTGCCCGCTCCGGCGAGATGCATCGACGTGTCCAGCGAGCCGGCGAGCTCGGCCAGGCCGGCGTGCAGGAAGGCCGTGCGGATCTCCAGCGAGACGAGCATGCTCGCCCGGTCGGTCTTCACGAGCACGTCGTCGGGCAGGTAGTGCACCTGATCGAGATGCATCAGCCAGCGAGCCGCCGTGCCGCCGTCGAGCTCGCCGGCCTGCGTGGCCAGGTTCGCGAGCACGCGCCCGCGGTCCAGTTGCGCCAGACGGGGTCCGTAGAGAGCTTCGCGGCGGTGACGACGCTCGCTGGTCACCCAATCCAGGTTGCGCTCGAGCACCGGCGTCGGCGCCAGGCGCGCCGACGCTCGCGCCGCTTGACGCACGCGCCCGGACTGGCGCAGCACGCCGCCGAGCGAGCGCACGGCGACCTCCGGCAGGGCCGACTGCAGGCGCCTTGCTCTTTCCAGCCAGCGATACCGCGGATAGCCGCCGAACAACTCGTCCGCGCCCTCGCCGCCGAGGGCGACGGTCACGCGCGGACGCGCGAACTCCGAGAGCGCGTGCAGTGGTATCGCCGCACGGTCGCCGAGCGGCTGGTCCAGGCGAGACAGGACCGCCGGGGCCCGCTCGGCGACGTCCGCCTGCGTGAGCGTCACCTCGTGGTGGTCTGAGTCCAGACGCCCGGCCACGGCCCGTGCCCGCTCGGTCTCGTTGACCGCGCCGGTGTCGTAGCCGACCGTGAACGTCTTCAGACGCTGCGAGGACGCCTCGGCCGCCGCGACGGCCACGAGCGTTGAGTCCACGCCACCGCTGAGGAACACGCCCACCGGCACGTCGGCGACCATCCGCGTGCGCACCGACTCCGCGAACAGCAGCTTCGCCTCCGCCGCCACCGACCGAAACGACTCGCGCCGCCGCACGCCGCGCTCGGGCGGCGCCCACCAGCTGCGCTCTCGGCTGACGCCCCCGTCGCGCTCCCAGCTGAGCAGATGCCCGGGTGGGAGCTGGCGCACGCCCGGGACGATCGTGCCGGGACCGGGCACGTAGGCGAAGACGAAGAAGGCATCGATCGCGTAGGGATCGAGCTCGCGCAGCTGCGGCTTGACCTCGAGCAGCGAGGTCAGTTCCGAGGCGAACAGCAGCTCGCCGTCGTGCTCGTGCAGGAACAGCGGCTTCTCGCCGAAGCGGTCGCGCGCGAGCAGCAGGCGACGGCTGCGCTGATCCCAGATGGCAAACGTGAACATGCCCTCGAGCGCGTGCACCATCGCCTCGCCGTACTCCTCGTAGAGGTGAACGAGCACCTCGGTGTCCGTGTTGGTGGAGAACCTGTGGCCCCGGCGGCGCAGGTCCTCGCGCAGCTTCGGGTGGTTGTAGATCTCGCCGTTGAACGCCGCCCACACCGAGCCGTCCTCGTTGCACAGCGGCTGATGGCCGCCGTCGATGTCCATGATCGCCAGACGGCGAGCGCCGATCGTCACGCCGCTGGCCACGTCGCTGTGCACCCCCTCGTCGTCGGGGCCGCGGTGGCGCAGCGTCGCGCACATCGCCCGCACCGCGCGGCCATCGGCGTCCGCCGTACTCCCTGCAATTCCGCACATTCGGGCAAACATAGATGATCGGCTGCCGGCGTCGCGGCGCGCCGAGACGGGCCCGCAGCGCGCCTGCCCGGGCGTGTCCACGCTGCCCGCGCGAACGTCAAGCATCGCCATGCGACAGCCGATAGGCACCGCGAGAGCGACTTTCAGACACGTCCGTCCTTCAAGCCAAAGGCACCATGCACACACCCTTCCGCCAGTCCCGCCTCCCGCTTGCCCTCCTGAGCGCCGCAGCCCTCGGCCTCGGACTCCTCGCACCGGTCTCGGCCTCGGCGCACGGCGCCGGCGGACGCGACCGCAGCGCCCAGCGGGAAAGCCGCGAACGGCAGCGCGCAAGCCGTACCGAAGAACGCGCCACGCGTGCCCTGCAACGGCGTGCCGCGCGGGAACAGCAACGAACCGCGCGCAGGGCCACGCGAGCGCAGGAACGAGCCGCCCGTCCCAGCGCCCGCGGCGGATCGGCCGGCGAAGCAGCCGCCGAACCGGGTGCCAGCGCGATCGAAGCGCCCGCCGCTGCAGCGCCGGCGGAATCCGGCGCGCCGGCCAGCGCTGAGGCCAGCGGACGATGCCGCGCCACGATCGAGTCGAGCGCCGCCCGCATCACAGCCGGCGAAACGGTGACGATCTTCGGCAAGCTCACGTGCCCGACCGCCATCAGCGCCGCCGAACGGCAGGTCACCGTCTATCGGGGCCAGCACGGGACCGCCGCGTCGAGCTTTGCGGCGCTCGGCGTCGCGACGACCGAAGCCGATGGCTCCTACAAGCTCACGTCGCTGGCGTTCGACACGAACACGACCTTCCGTGTCCGCGTCGGCGACCACGGCGCGCGCGCCGTGGTCAAGGTCGCGCCGGTGGTCACGCTCAGTGGACCGAGCCCTGCCGCCACGCTGTCGACCGTGGGCGGTCGTTCGCTCGGCCGCCGGGCCGCCAGGGTCACCTTCAGCGGAACCGTTAATCCCGGCGCCGACGCAGGCCGCGTGTCGCTGCAGGTCGCCTATGCCGCAACCGGCGAACAGTGGCGAACGGTCTCCTTCGCCAGCGTCGGCTCCGACGGCAGCTACTCCGTCGCACACGGCTTCAGGACGGCCGGTCAGGCGAGCGTCCGCGTGCTCGTTCACATGCGCGGCCAGAACGTCGTCGGCGCCTCCGAACCGCTCACCTACGAAGTGGCACAGGCGCAGAACCCAAAGCTCACGATCCAGTCCTCGGCGGCTCCGGTCACCTACGGACAGTCGGTGACGATCACCGGCGTCGCCGCTGAAGCTCCCAATCAGACGGTCACGCTGCTGGCGCGCACGCGCTCGGGCAACTTTGCCCAGGCGGCGACCGCGACGACGGACGCCGGCGGCGCCTACAGCTTCACGCAGGCGCCGTCGCAGAGCACCTACTACAGGGTGACCGACGCCAAGACTCGCTCGACGGTGCTGTTCGCGGGCGTCAAGCGCGCGCTCGCGTCCGACTCCGTCGCGAGCTCGCTGCCGGCCGGACAGCAGGTCGCGTTCACCGGCACGGTCACCCCCGCAGACGAAGGACAGGTCGTCTACGCAGAACGCGAGAACGCGTCGGGCATCGGCTTTCACATCGTCGCGAGCGCGACCGTCAGCGGCGCCGCCTACTCGATCGCCCACATGTTCGCCAACGCCGGCAACTACGTCATGCGAATCAGGATTCCAGGCGACTCGGCATACCAGGCGACCACCAGCGCGCCGTTCAGCTTTGCAGTGACACCCGCGCCGGCCACGGTGCTCACACCGGAATCGCCGGGCGGCGCGACTCCTGGCGAAGGCTAGCCTCGGGCTCTGCACGAGCCACTCGCGGGCGTTGCGCCCGCAGCGTCACCCCGGTGTCGCCAGCCAGTTGATCACGGTGGTGTTATCGGTGAAAGTCGAGCGTGCGATCGGGCCGTCGCCGGTGATCGCGAACACCCTGTAACCCAGTTCGCTGAAGAGGTCCCACAGCGACCCCGGTTGTGAGCCATACAGCCGCGCGGCGGCGGCAACGTGCTCGAAGACGACGATCGGGTTGGCCCGGGACAGAACGGCGCGGGCGCCTTCGAGCACCTGAAGCTCGGCGCCCTCGACGTCGATCTTGATCACGCTCGCCAGCAGGTCGCTCAACTCGGCATCGAGCGTCGAGACCTGCACCTGGATGTACTGCGGGTGACCCCGCTCGTCGCTGATCTCCGGGCTGCGCCGCAACCCGCTCCAGCCGTCGAGGGCCGTGAAATGACAGAACTCGGCTACGTCCGGACCGGCGCCGAGCGCCAGCTGACGGCAGTCGACGCCGGGAAACGACCGTGCCAGCTCGGCGGCGAGAGCGGGAATCGGCTCGAAGGCGACGTGCCGCCCAGCCGGCGCCAGGCGCACGGCCTCGCGCAGGATCTGACCGCGGTTGGTGCCGACGTCGACGAACATCGAGTCGCTGCGCAGCACGCCAGCGAGGATCGCACCGATCGCGATCTCCTCGCGCAAGATCTGCGCGGCCTGCGGATAGAAGGCGGCCAGCAGCTCCGGTCGTCCGGAGCGTCGCGACGCCGCACCGACCGCCCTTCTCACAAGATCTGCAGGCCCCTCCATCGCGGGGCAGTGTTCCACAATGCCTCACTCGCGTACCGGCCGAGCAGGCGGTTGGGCCGGTCAGAGGACGGCACGGCGTTGGCTATGATTCGTGACGCATGGCCGACAGCGAACGCGGAGCCCGGCGGCACCCCTCGAGCACAGCAGCGATTTGACCACATGTCGATAGAGCCCGGCTCGGTTCTGCTGGCGACGCCGCGATGGACGCGAAACGGTGGGGTGGCAACGCATGTGATGGCCAGCGCCACGGCGCTCGTCAAGAGCGGTGTGAACGTGCACGCCGTGGCGGCGCGAATCGAGTCAGAGCCGATCTCCGGCGTGACCCTGCATCACGCCCCGGACCTCTTCAAGCAGCATGTTTCACCTGAGCTGAGACTCGGCGAGGCTCGGTTCCTGCGCCCGTCGGTAATTCACCTGCATCAATTCGACGATCCCGAGGTGCTTGCGGTCATGCAGGGGATCGCACCGGTGGTGATCAGCGTTCACGGCTATTCCGCGTGCACCTCCGGAGTTCACTACTTCCGGCCCGGCCAGGAGTGCACTCGCGCGCACGGGCCCGGCTGCGTGCCCAACCTCGCGCTGCGCGGCTGTGCCCACACCCGCGACCCGCGCACGCTGCCCGCGGGATACAGGCGGGCGACGCTCGCGGTGCAGGCGCTGAGGCGCGCGGACCTTGCGATCTCCTACTCCAGCACGATCGACCGTCACCTCGCCGCCAACGACGTGCTGCAGCGCACGGTCGTTCCCCTGTTCGCGACGATGAGACCGGCAAGCGCCACAGGTCACGCCACCCGGCGACGGGTCGTCTTCGCCGGGCGAGTAGTGACCCCGAAGGGGATCGGCGTCCTGATCCGCGCGGCGCGCGACGTCGACGCCGAGTTCGTGATCTGCGGCGACGGCTGGCAGCTCGAGGCGATGCGCAGGCTCGCCCGGCGTCTGGGGGTGCAGGGGCGCGTGCGCTTCACCGGCTGGCTGGCCGCGCAGGAGCTCGCGCGCGAGCTGGCGGAGGCATCGGTGGTGGCGATGCCGTCGCTGTGGCCCGAGCCGTTCGGCCTGGTCGGGATCGAGGCCCACGCCGCCGGGCGGCCGGTCGTGGCCAGCGCGACCGGAGGAGTGGGCGACTGGCTGCAGGACGGGGTAAGCGGCCTGTCGGTGACGCCAGGCGACGAGCGCGCGCTCGCGGCAGGGCTCAACGAGCTGCTCGCGGACCCCGCGCGGCAGGCGGCGATGGGCGAGGCCGGCAGGAAGATCGTCGCCGCCCGCTTCACGCCCGAGCGCCACGTCGAGGCCCTCGCGCGGGCCTATCGAATCGCCCGCGCGACCTGGGAGTCGGATCGCAGCGAGGCCTCCGCACGAGCTTGCGCCTCCACCACGCCGGCCGAGCCATCGCAAGTGTGAAGCCGACACTTCTCTGCATCTCGCAGTCGTTTGCCCCCGACACCACGCCGACGGGAATTCGGGCGAGCAAGCTGCTCGACCGGCTCAGCGCGCAGTGGGACATCACGGTCGTGACCGAGGCACGGGGACCGCACGGCGTCGACGGCGTGCGGGTGCAGAGCGTGCGCAGCCGACGACCCACCAGGCTGTTCGCGGCGATCCGGCGGTTGCGGCTGGACAAGCTGCTCGAGCTGGCGGTCTGGCCCGACGACTCGATCTTCTGGGTCGTGCCGGCGGTTCTCGCCGGACGACGCCTGATTCGCGAGATCAAGCCGAGCGCGATCGTCGTGTTCATGATGCCCTACTCCGCGGGCCTCGTTGGCGTCGTGCTCAGCCGGCTCACGGGCGTCCCGCTCGTGCTCAACCTCGACGACTCGCCGACGTGCACCGACATGCACCCGTACTTCCCCACGCGCCTGCACTACCACCTCGCGAGAAAGCTCGAGGACTTCTACGCCGCATCGGCGGATGCGGTCGTCTACGTGTCCGAGACGAACCTCGACGCCGTGCGCGCGCGCCAGCCCGAGCACGTTCGCCAAAGGCTTCATCTCGTGCGCTACGGAGCCGATCGGACCGACGTTCGCCAGCAGCCGACGCGCGACACGCACTTCGAGATCGCCTATGTCGGGGCGATGTCCGGCTGGTGGGCGCTAATCGAGCAGGACGCGCCACCGGCCGGGCTCAAGCGCCTGTTTCGCGCCTGGACGCGCCTCGGCCGCTACGAGCGCACGGTGCTGGACCAACGCACATCTTCTCCGGCCGTGATCGGCCGCGCGATCGTCGACGCGATCGACGCGCATCCCGACTGGGCCGGGCGCGTGAGGCTGGCCGTCCACGGCAATCCCTACCCACCGTCCGTGGTCGCGCGCGCTCTCGCCGGCGCGGCGGTCGACGGGGTCGTGGACGTCAGCGGTCCCGTCCCGCACGACGAGGTCGCCCGGATCATCGCCGAGGCGGACCTGCTGTTCTTGACGCTGCCGGCGAGAACCGACGGGTCGCGCGGCGGACGGATCTCCGCGAAGACCTACGAGTACCTCGCGACCGACCGGCCGATCCTCGCCGCGGCGCCGCAGGGCGAGAACTGGGACTACCTTCAGGACAAGCCCGGCGTGTGGCTGGTCGCGCCCGACGACCGACGCGGCATGAGCGAGGTCGTCCAGCAGCTCGCGGCAGCCAAGTTCGCCGGAACGCCGCTGTCGTTCGACCGCCGCGAGCTGAGCGGGCAGCTCTCATACGACACGCGCGCGTGGGAGTTCGCGGCCGTCATCCGTGCGGGGATCGAGCGTCGCCGCGACGGCGAGCCGCAGGCTCGGCGTTAGAGGCTAGGAGGCTCGCGCGGCGTGGCGAGCACGTGGACGTACCACTCCGCCTCCTGCGGCGGGACCTCCGGCGTCTCGATCGTCCGCACCTCATAGCCTTTGGACTCGAGCAGCTCGGTGACGGCGCGGTTTGTTCCATGCAGCTCGCAGATCAGCGTCGGGCGGTGCTCGCTCAGCAGCTTGGATGCCCCGCGCAGCGCCGCGACCTCAGCTCCCTCGATGTCCATCTTCACGAGGTCCGGAGCGGCGGCGTACGCCAGCTGGGCGTCGAGCGTCGACAGCTCCACGCGGACGCGGCCGGCGATGTCGGTGCCGCGCTTGAACGCCGTGTCGACGCTCGTATCGAGCTTTGCCCACGTCGGCGAGGCGTGGATCTCCAGCTCCGCCGTGCCCTCGGCGTCGCTCAGCGCGACACCGATCAGCTCCACGTTGGCGAGCTCGTTGAGCGCGATGTTGCGGCGGATCGCCTCCTGGTTGGCGGGCAGCGGCTCGAATGCCACCACCTTCCCGTCGCCGACGAGGCGAGCGGCGATCAGCGTATAGAAGCCGACGTTCGCGCCGACGTCCCAGACGACCCCGCCGCTGGGAATGTGCTCGGCGAAGACGTCCTGGATCAGCGGCTCGCTGGTGCCGAGCGCGTAGCCGGCGGCGGCGCCCGCCGGATCGATGCGCATCCCCGCAGCCTGGCCGTGGCCGACGACGCGCGCGCGATGCAGCAAGCGCGAGCTGGCGGCCTTGACGACCGGTCCGATCACGGGGCGAAACTGCTGCCGGCCCGCCCATCGCAGGGCCGACGCCGGCAGACGGTCAACTAGGCCCATGGCTCGGCAAGCTATCAGCGGGCCTGTCGGCGTCCGGCTCGACCGCCGAGCCCCCGCGAGCGCGCGCGCCGACCGCCGGCTGCAGCCGTGAGAAGACCAGCTTGAACGGGAACTGCAGGACTTTCGTCAGCAACGACGACCTCTGCGGCGAGCCCGGACCCTTCAAGGCGATCGCGTCAGAGCGCTTGAGGAAGCGGTTTCCCTGCAACGGGCTGCCCGTGCTCAGCGCGGTCAGATCGGGGATCGCCGAGGACGAGCCGGTCCGCTGCAGGATCTGCGCGAGCACGCCTTCCGGGTCGGCGAGGAAGTCCTCGTGGCGCACGAACATGCGCCGCTCGGGCGGGTGGCGCAGAAACGCGAGCAGCGAGAGCAGATGCGTCACCCACAGCTGAGCGTTGGTCGTGAACGCCGACTTCGAGGGCGAGTCGGTGTGGCGCGCATCGAAGGAGTCGACCACCCCCTGCGGGTCGCGCACCAGGAACAGCAGATAGAGATCGATGCCCGTCAGCGCCTGCAGCTCGATCGCCCGCAGCGGATAGTGCGACGTGTCGACGATGTGGCTCGAGCGCGTCTGGCGTGCGATCGCGCGATAGAGGTCCTCATAGATTCGCCGGTAGGGCGCGCGCAGGTGACGCCGCGCCGGCCACTTGTGGATCCGGTAGATCACCGAGGAGCGATCGAGATACAGCTGTGTCTCGTGGCCAAACAGCTCATCCGCGCCGGGGACTTCATCGGCGATCGCTTGCCACAGTTGCACGCCCTGCGCTCCGCCGAAAGACGCTATGCCCCTGCGCGTCAGCCAGGAATGCAGCTCGCCGGCGAAGAACACACCGTCGCAGTTGCCGAGCGTGACGCCGAGGACGGTGCTGCCGCTGCGGTGCGCGCCCATCACGTAGATGACCTTCGGCTTCTCGTCGCTCGTCTCAGCCATCCGGCTCCTGCAGCGCCCGAGCCGTGGCCACCGGGCGCAGCCGCGCGAGCACGGGAACCCAGCACGACTGCAGCAAGGTCGTCAGGCGCGACCAGCGCACGGTCGGATGGGTCGACCGCTTCACCGCGATCGCCCGCGACATGATCAGCGAGTTGCCCTGCAGTGGGACGCCACCGCGCAGCGACGTCAGGTCGGGCATCGCCACGCCGGTGGCGAAGCGGTCGAGGATCTGCTGCATCACGCCCTCCGGATCGGCCAGAAAGGACTCGTGGCGAACGAACATGCGCCGCCGTCGTGGATGGCGCAGGAACACGAATATCGACAGCAGCTGCGTCAGCCAGAGGTTCGCGTTCATCGTGAGAATGCGAATTCTTCGCTCTGCCACTTCGTGGCGGCTGATCTCGCGGACGTTTGACGCGACGACGTCCTGCGGGTCGCGGACGAGCAGCACGAGATACAGCTCGATACCGCTCAGCTTCTGCAGCTCGCGGGCGCGCAGCGGGAAATGCGACGTGTCGACGATGTGGCTGGCACCGGCGGTGCGCGCGATCGCCTGGAAGAGGTCCTGTGCAACCTGGCGATAGCGGCGCAGCATCCGCCGACGAGCCGGCCACCGGTCGACGCGCAGCAGGGCCGACGAGCGCTCGACCAGACGGTTGGCCTCGCCGCCGAAGAGCTCCTCGGCGCCCGCTCCATCCATCGCTTCGCGCACACCCCTCCAGAACTCGGTCCGCTCCGAGCCGCCCCGGCTGGACGCCCCGGAGCTTGCCAGCCACTCGTCGACCTCGCCAGCGTAGAAGGAGTCCGAGCAGTTCCCCAGCGCGACGCCGAGGATCGTGCTGCCGCTGTGGCCTGCGCCCATCACGTAGATCACCTTGGGCGCTTGGCGCGGCGACTCGGACGGAGGACCCTCGCTTGACTGGAGCAGCGCCGCGGCAGAGGGGCTTGACCTAGGCGGCGCGGGCATGGAGAAGCGGCAGTGTAGCGGTCCCAAGATCCCCGGCGACGCTCTGGAAAGGGCCGATCGGGCAGCTTCGCCGCCGCAATCGGGCGCCCGCTGCGCCTACTCGTCGGCGGCGGGTGCAAGCCGCGAAAAGACCGCCCGCCATGGCGCCTGCAGCACCGCCGTGACACGCGATCGCGCAACCGGCGCGGCTGGCCGCGCATCGAGGGCTACGACCTGTGAGCCGACCAGCCGGTTGCCGTGAAACGGCAGACCGGTGCGAAGCGACCGCAGGTCGGGCACCGCCGAGGACGAGCCGACGCCGTCGAGAATCCTCCTGAGCACGCGTGCTGGATCGGCGACGAAGTCCTCGTGGCGAACGAACAGGCGCCGGTCGCGCGGATGGCGCAGGAAGACCCACACCGACAGCAGATGCGTCAGCCACAGATACGCATTGCCCGTCGGCACGTCGAAGCTGCGCTCGGCGACGTCTGTGCGGCCCAGCGATGCGACCACGCTCTGTGGATCGCGCACCAGCAGCAGCAGGTGCAGATCGATGCCGTCGAGCGCCTGCAGCTCCCGCGCGCGCAGCGGATAGTGGGAGGTGTCGACGACGTGCGTCGCCCCGGATACCGCCGCGAGCGCGAGGTAGAGCTGTTGTGAGACGCGGCGATAGCGCGCGCGCAGTCGACGTCGCGTGGGCCACTTGCGCGGATCCAGCAGGGCCGAGGAGCGCTCCAGCCAGCCGGTCCTGGCGGCGAACAGACCTTGCTCGTCGCCGACGTCGCGCGAGACGGCCTCCCAGAACGACGCAAGCTCCGCACCGCTGCGACGGGGAACCCCCGACCGCGCGAACCACTTGTCCAGCTCGCCGGCGAAGAGCACGCCGTCGCAGTTGCCGAGCGCGACGCCGAGGATCGTGCTGCCGCTGCGCCCGGCCCCCATCACGTATACGACCTTTGGCCGCGCGAGATTTGCATCGGCGCCGGCGGCTGGCTGTGGCGTCCGAGCGCCGCGGATCATCGGCGAGACCCCCCGACGACGTCGCCGAGCAGCTCGGCGATCACGTGCGCGGCGTGCGCGGCGCTCATGCTCTGCGTGGCGAACGTCCGCCCGCGCGAGGCGAGCGCCGCACGGGCGCTCTCGTCGCCGAGCAGCCCGGCGAGCGCATCGGCGAGCGCGGATGGGGTCGGCGCGACGACGTCGGCCGCCCCTGCATCGGCAAGCTCGCTCCATCGACGGGGGCCGTCGATCGCCACCAGCGGCCTGCCCGATGCGAGCGACGCGGCGAGCGTCGTCTTGCGCGAGTTCGGCCCCAGCGGGTCGACGAACAGCAGCACGTCGCAGGCGCCAAGCGCATCGGCGAGCTCCTGCGCGGCGAGCGTGCCCGAGAACGACGGCGCGTGCGTCAGCGTTGCACCGCTTGCCGCGGCGAGCCATGCGTCGGCCGTCGCAGACGGTCGCCCCGGCGCGCCGAGCAGCGCCAGTCGCGCGCGCACGCCGCGGTCCTCGAGCAGGCGCAGGGCGTCAACGACCAGCGACACCGTCGCCTGCCCGTAGGCATAGCCGAACAGGCCGATCGTGGCGATGTCGTCATCTGCTCGCCGAATCGGCCCAGGCGCCGGCAGGTTGGAGAACACCGGAGCAACCGCGACGCGACGCTTTGCCAGCCAGCGACGTGATGCAAGCCACTCGGCTTGAAAGTCGGTCGTCGTCAGCACCGCGTCGGAGGTGCGCATCACGTCGATCAGCAGCGCGCGCTGACTCGCCGCCCACGCCGCGCCGCGCAGACCGTCGCGCCGCCACGGATACACGAACTCGTGCAGGATCGTCACCAGCGGCAGCTGCGCGCTGCGCACCGCCGCGAGCGTCGGATGGACGAACAGCGGCAGCCCGCGGAAGGAGAAAGAGAAGACCGAGTAGTGCAGCAGCGCCACATCGGACCGCGCGCTTGCGAGCTCGGCGGGGAGCCCTCCCGTCCACGAGTGGATCTCCGCGCGCGCGGCGCGCAGCGATCCGCCGCGGCGATCGAGCCAGTGCATCGAGCACTCCCAGCTCTCGCGCTCGAGCGCCTGGGCCAGCAGCGCCGCGTGATCGCGCACGCCGCAGATCGCCGTCGTCGAGATGCCCAGCGCGGCCGTCCGTACCGAGCGCTGAGACCGCCCGTCGCCCGCCGCCGTCATCCGTCGCCAGATGGCTCGACGCCCGCTCGGCTCGCCGCGAAGGCCTCGCCGCGATAGGCAGCCTCGATCGCCTCGGTGAGGACGTCGAGATCGCCCGTCGGGAGCACCAAACCCCTGCGCGGGGTGTCGATCAGGTCCTTCATGCCGGTGTCCTCGCTGACGAGCACCGGCACGCCACAGGCGAGCGCCTCGGCGGGGGCGTAGGCGAAGCCGTCCTCGTAAGCCGGATGCACGCAGAGGCTCGCGGCACGCAGGTGTGGCAGCGGGTCGCCGGGGCTGACGACGATCCGCCGATCGCCCGCGCATGCGCTCTGCACGAAGCGCCGCATGCCCCGCGTCCCCCAGCCGCCGACGAGCGTGAGCCGGACATCCGCTTGAGGCAGGCGACGCACGGCGTCGATCAGCAGCGGCACGCCCTTGTGCACGGCGAGGCTGCCGACGTAGACGATGTCGAAGCGATCGGAGCCCGTACGCGGGCCTTCTTCGCGGTAGCGAGGGTCGGGCGTCAGCGGAAGCGCAGACAGCAGCTCCGGTGAAAAGCCCTCCTGCAGAAACGATTCGCGCACGTAGCGCGACGCTACGTAGATGCGATCTGCGCGCCCGTACTCGGCGAGGTTGCGCTTGACCAGGTGCGCGGTCCACGACCCCTCCAGCGGATAGCGCCTATGCGCCTTGGCATGCTGGGCTGCGACTTGGCGCATGTGCGAGTTCGCCGAGACGAGCGCGAGCGAGCGGTAGCCCGCGCGGCGCGCAACTGCGAACTGCGTCAGCGCCTGCCCGTTGAACGCGACGAGATGCTCGGCGGCCGGCAGGCGCCGCGCGGCGTACGCGTCGAAGTCGGTCATGAACGCGCGCGTGCGCACGCCAGGCGTCAGCGGCAGCGGCGAGCGGGCGAGCATCCTGCTCGCGCCGAACGCCGCGAGCCTCGCGCGCAGGACTCGGCGTGAATCGGGGGGTGGTGCAGCGCGCGTCGAGCCGCTGATGCAGACGGTCGGCTGCTCGGCGCGCTGCAGCGCAGCGACGATCTCGCGCAGGTGCCGCCCCAGACCTCCGGTGCCGAGCGCCGCCGAGCACGACACGACCACACGCCCGGACGGCAGCGCAGCCTCCTGTGCGGCCAGCGTCGCTTCGCGCCAGCTCGCGCCGAGCGGCCCGTCGCCTTGGTCGGCCTCGACGCTCGGCTCAGTCGAGGCGGTCATAGCCCCAGAGCGCGACGAGGTCGCGATCCAGATACTCGCTCAGCGCCACGACCTCTCCCTTGAAGCGTCGGCGCAGCTCCAGCATCAGCTCCTCGTCGGGAGGGCGGGGCGTGCCGTTTACGAGATGACGCTGGGTCAGGGCGATCGCGCGGCCTCGCAGCTCGCTGGGCATGACGACCTTCAGCCCGGCCTTCACCGCCCGCGACACCGGCCCCCTGCCAACCGAGACGACGTTCAGCAATTCGTCGATCTGCTGCGAGCGCATGCGCGCATTCGTCGGGTTCGCGTCCTTCACTTCGACCGGAGAGTCCTCCTCGACGCCGAGGAATCGCCGCACCGTTCGCACGGTTCCCTCGTTGTCGCGACGGAAGTCGTCGTAGATCAAGACGAGCACCTGCTCTGGCGGAAACGCCTCGTGATAGCGGCGCAGCTGCTCGACGTAGCGCACGTGGTCTGAGTACAACAGCAGTTGCGGGCGGTGTGAGCGCCGGGGTACCTTCTTGCCTTCGCGCCGAGCGCCCTCCAGAGAGATCGCCCGTCGCAGGTCCTGCTGGTTCTCGACGTGAGTCCTCAGCAGTTGCAGGTGAAGTGAACGCAGAAAGCTCGCGGGCTCGCGCAGGATCGCGATGATGCGCGCATCAGGGCGCACCTCGGCGATTCGCGCGGCGGCGGTGCGTGACAGCAGGTATGACGACGATGCCTCGCCGATCCGCTGCTCGGGACGGGCATCGGCGAACAGTGACCGGTACTCGTCGAGCGTCTTCAGCGGCGCGGCCGAGCGCGGCGGTTGAAAACGCGCGACCATGTCACTGGCGAAGTACCACGGCTCCTTGAGCTCGGGCATGTAGATCTGCGGGTGATGCCTGAGCATCTCGTACAGCGCCGTGGTGCCGCTCTTGGGCTGGCCGACGATGAAGAAATCCGGCACCCCCGCCTGCGGCACGCGCGCAGTCGTCGGTGCCTCAGCCGATGCTGTCATAACCCCAGAGTCTAACGAGGTCACGGTCCAGGTATTCACTCAGCTCGACGATCTCTCCCTCGAAGCGACGGCGCAATTGCAGCATCAGCTGCTCGTCTGCGGGACGTGGTTTGCCGTAGAGCACGCGGCGGCGCAGCGTCCTCAGCGCATCGCGGCGCAGGCGCCGTGGAGTGAGCGCCTTGACGCCCGCCTTGAGCGTCCGCGCGACCGGTCCCCGGCCCATGTACAGCGAGCGCACGAGCTCGTACATGCGCAGCGAACGAACGCGCACCGTCGGGTTCGCATCGGTCGCCTCGATCGCAGCGGCGGCGTCGACTCCCAGGAATTGCAGGACCGAGCGCACGGTCGACTCGTTGTCACTGCGAAAGTCGTCATAGATCAGCACGAGCACCTGCTCAGGCGGAAACACGGCGTGGTAACGGCGAAGCTGCTCGACGTAGTGCACGTACTCCGAATACACCAGCCCCGGAGACCGACGGCGCGCCTCCTCTCCACTTCTCAGCGGCTCGAGCGCCATCGCCTTGGCGAGATCGGGCTCCGTCTCGACGTGATCGCGCAGCAGCTCCATGTGCAGCGAGCGCAGGAAGTCCGCCGGCTCGCGCAGAATTGCGATGATCCGCGCGTCGGGCTGCAGCTCGGCGATCCGCGCGGCCGCGCTGTGCGAACGCAGGTACGACGGCGAGGCCTCGCCGAGGCGCTGCTGGGGCTCGGCGCCGGCGAACAGCGCGAGATAGTCCTCGATCGTCTCCGGGTGTAGCCGGGATTTGTGTGACCCGGGATGCAGCTCGGGGGCGAAGAATCGAGTCTCCTTGACGTCAGGCATGTAGATCTGCGGGTGGCGCCGCAACATCTCATACAACGCGGTGGTGCCGCACTTGGGGTGACCGACGATGAAGAAGTCGGGCACCCGTCCCTGACTCGCGCGAGCGACGGCCGGAGCCTCAGCCGAGGCTGTCATAGCCCCACAGCCCGACCAGGTCGCGATCGAGATAGTCACTCAGCGCGACGACCTCGTCCTTGAAGCGATGACGCAACTCGAGCATCAGCTGCTCGTCGGCAGGCTGGGGCGCACCCAGCTGCGCACGATGCTCGATCGCGATGACCTCGTGGCGCAGCCGCTGCGGGGTGAGCGCTTTGATCACCTTCTTTGCACGACGCGATCCCGGGCCCCGGCCGAGGTAGAGCGAGCGCACGAGACCGTAGAGCCGCGGAGAGCGAACTTGGACGGTCGGATTCGCGTCCGTCTGCTCGATCGCGGACGTGTCGTCGACGTCGAGAAAGCGCAGCACCCGGCGCACGATGGAATCGTTGTCGGCGCGGAAGTCGTCATAGATCAGCACGAGTATCTGCTCAGGTGAGAAGACGTCGTGATAGCGGCGCAGCTGCTCGACGTAGCGAACGTGATCGGAATACAGCAGAGCCTGCGGTCGAGTGCAGTTGGGCGGGAGGTCCTTGCCTTCACGCCGGCGACCCTCCAGGGAAATCGCCTTGCCGAGGTCGCTCTCGGTCTCGACATTGGTTTGCAGGAATTGCAGGTGAAGCGAGCGCAAGAAGCTCGCCGGCTCACGCAGGATCGCGATTATCCGCGCCGCGGGCTGCACTTCGGCGATGCGCCTGGCGGCGTCGTGTGAGAACAGGTAGGAAGGGGTTGCCTCGCCGGCGCGCTGCTCCGGTTTGGCGTCCTGAAAGAGTGACAGATACCCCTCGAGCGTGTGCGGGTGCCTGTCAGCGTTTCCCCTACGGGCGGGAGAGCGCAGCTCGGGAACGAAGAACCACGACTCCTTGACGTCGGGCATGTAAATCTGTGAATGCTGCTTGAGCATCTCATACAGGGCCGTCGTGCCGCTCTTGGCGTGCCCGACGATGAAGAAGTCGGGCAGGCGCGCATGCGCGGTGGTATTGACCGCGGCAGACGGTTCAAGCGATGCTGTCATAGCCCCAGAGTCTAACGAGGTCGCGTCCCAGGAAATCGCTCAGCGCGACCACCTCCGGCTTGAATCGACGGCGCAGTTCGAGCATCACGAGCTCGTTTGCCGGCGGCGGCTCGGTGTAGAGCAGGCGGTTGCGAATCGTGCCGACGGCGCCGCGGCGCAGGCGCTGGGGCAGGAGTGTCTTGATCGCTGCCTTGACCGTCAACGACAGCGGGCCCCGCCCGACGGACACGGCGTGCAGCAGCTCGTGCGTGCGCTGCGAGCGCGCGCGCACGGTCGGGTTGGCGTGCAACGGCTCGATCGGCGCCCCGGCATCGACCTCGAGGAAGCGCAGAACCTGGCGAACCGTGGCCTCGTTGTCCTCGCGGAAGTCGTCGTAGGTGAGAACCAGGATCTGCTCGGGTGAAAAGACGGCGTGATATCGACGCAGCTGCTCGACGTAGCGCACGTGCTCTGAATACAGCAGCGTCTGCGGCCAGTAGGTGTAACGGGGTATCTCTCGACCTTCGCGTCTGGCCGGCTCCAGCGCGATCGCCTTCGCGAAATCGTTCTCCGTCTCGATGTACGTCTGCACGAACTGGAGGTGAAGCGAGCGCAGGAAGCTCGCGGGCTCGCGCAGGATCGCGATTATGCGCGCATCGGGTCGCACCTCGGCGATCCGCTTCGCCGCCGTGTGCGACCACAGGTACAAGGGAGACGCCTCGCCCACACGCTGCTCGGCACCGGCGCCGTCGAACCACGCCATGTACTGCTGCAGCGTCTTCGGCGTCCCTTCCGGCCGCGGCGGGGTCCGCTCGTGCAGCTCGTCGGCGAGGAACCACGGCTCCTTGCCGTCGGGCATGAAGATCTGCGGGTGGCGTCGCAGCATCGAGTAGAGGGCTGTCGTGCCGCTCTTGGCGTGCCCGACGATGAAGAAATCGGGGATCCGACCCTTCGCCGCGGCGCTCGCAGGCCCCACCGCCTCGTCGGGCCTCGGTCTCATGCGCGGTGATCGGTTGGCGCGAACATCTTGCCGAGCCGGCTAGCGCTCGGTCGTCGATCCGGCGGCGAGCTGCGAGGCGTGGCGGTAATAGGTGTTCTGCGTCTGCAGCAGGGCTTTCGTGTCGAAGGCGACCAGCCTGCCGTCGACGATCACCATCACGCGATCGCAGATGTCCAGAGTCGACATGCGGTGGGCGATGATGAACAGCGTCAACTCACTCTTCAGCGCAGTCAGCGACTCACCGATCAGGGTCTCCGATTGGGGATCGAGCGCGCTCGTCGGCTCGTCGAGCACGAGCACCTCGGGCCGCGCCACGAGCGCTCGAGCGAGGCAGATCCGCTGTTGCTGACCACCGGAGACCGCATCGGCGCGCGGTCCGACGATCGTCTCATACCCATCAGCCCAGGCGATGACGTCGTCGTGGATGCGCGCGAGCTTGGCGGCGCGCTGCACCGCATCGTCGTCGACGTCGCGGAAGAAGCGGATGTTGTCGGCCACGGACGCGTGCAGCAGGCGCGGTTCCTGTGGCACGTAGGCGACCTGCCGGTACCAGTCGACGCGGGCGAACTGATCGGCGGGGACGCGGTTGACCAGGTAGCGGCCCCGATCGGGCTTTCGCAGCTGAAGCAGCAGCTGCACGATCGTCGACTTGCCGGCGCCCGACGGGCCGATTATCCCAATCACCTCTCCGCCGGAGACCTCGAAGCTGAGGTCCGTGAGCACGGGCCGATCGGCGCTGTAGGCGAAGGAGACCCGCTCGAACTTCAAGTCGTCCACGCGGGGCAACGGCTGCTCGCCATACACCGGCGCGCTGGCCTCGTAGCGCTCGACGGCCTCCTGCGTGCGTTCGATGAACGGAAGCGCCTGCGCCAGGCCCTGATAGGCGCCCTGGACGAGTTGCCCGGCCGTCCCGGCTCGGAGCAGCACGAGCACCACGGCGGCGAGCGATCCGACGTGCGAGCGCCCCGCAGCCACGAGCCCGGCGATCCCGCCGACGACGAGCAGGTAGATCACGCTCTGGTAGAAGTTGAGCACGAGCCTGTTCAGCAGCTGCGTGCGGTAGTAGTACTCGCGAGCGTTGCCGGCGAGCGTGGCAATTCGACCGCGCTGGGCGCCGGTCACACCGAAGACCTGACTCTCTTCGGCGACACGGATCGACTCGGCGATGCCGCCCGCGTATTCGACCTGCGCCTTGGAGAGCCCGCGCGAGCTGCGGACGCCGCGCGCGCGCAGGGGCCGGAGCAGTCCGAACAGCGCCACGGTCGCCGCGAGCACCGCGACGGCCGCAACGGGATTCAGCGCCACGGCCGAGGCGAGCAGCACGAGGAAGGTGAACGAGGAGGTGATCAGGCTCGTCGCCTGCAGCGCGCCGCCGGTCGCCGACATCACCTGGCTGGTCGCCGTCTCCTGAAGCTGTCCCTCGCGATCCTGGGACTGCACCGACCACGAGGCGCGCGTGAACGCGTCGAACAGGTTCGTGCGCATGGTCGCCTGGACGTCGGAGGCGATCCGCGCGGGCAGAATCGAGATCGGGAACTGCAGCAGGATGCGCAGCAGGACCAGGCCGAACGCGACGAGGATCAGCGTTGTCATCGTTGCGTTGATCTGGATCGGCCCATGGTCGAAATGGACCACTTTGTGGCCGCTGACGAGAGTCGCCGCGACCTGCGCGATCAGCGCCAGAGTGCCCGCTTCGGTGAAGCCGGAGAAGATCGAGCAGATCGCGAGCACGACTACCGACCTGCGCCGCTTGCCCAGCAGCAGGTTGACGCGGTAGCGCGTCGAGCCCCGCTGCGGGCCGGCGTCCTTGCGTCGCTTGCCCACGCGCATCACGCAGCCACCGGAGAGGCCGAGCCGACGTGACGATCGGGACGGACGATCTTCGCCTCTCGCGTCTGGCGTCCCGGCCCGGCGAACCAGTACGCGGCCATGCCGACCGCCAGCCAGAAGTAGGGGCCCGACGCCGTGCTCGTGATGAACGGCCCCGAGAACCCCTCGAGCGTCAGCGCGATGAAGGGAGCGAATGCTCCCGCGAGCATGATCGCGAGCTCGCCGTCGCCGACTCTTCGGATCCCGCGAGCGACCAGCACGATCACGAAGATCGTCAGGGCGATCCACGCGAGCAGGCCAGGGGCGCCGAGTTCGTCGGCGACGAGGTTGTACTGCGTCTCGGCGCTCACCCCGTGGCCTTCCACCAGTTCTGTGACCTTGCCGCCGAAGCCGCCAGCGGCCCCGACCGTTCCGAGCCCGACGCCCAGCGGCGCCGACGCGAGGAACTGTGGGATTTTGCTCCAGGCCGATGACTTGTGGCTGGGCACCGTCGACACCGCTTCGCTGGGCGCGATGCTTTCGTAACGCTTGAACGTCCCGCCGCCCACCGCGGACACGAACACGGCGCCGAGCGGCACGGCGAGCGCGACGATCACGAGCATCGCCCCGAGCGCACGCGTGACTCTGCGCCCGGCCAGCGACGCGAGCGCGACGAACGCGAAAACCCCCAGCACGGCTCCGACGACCTGCAATCTCCCTAGGCCGGTCGCGACGGCGACCAGCGCACCCAGACCCAGCAGCGCGGCGACCCATCTTCGGCGCGACCGCCAGGTCGCCAGCAGCGCCAGGCAGCAGGGCAGCGCGATCACTCCTACGCCGCCGCTGAAGCCGCTGTCAGAGCCGAGTCCCAGCGGCCGTACCCGCGCCTGGCCTTCGCTGCTGTAGGTGCGGGCGATGGAGCCCTTTTTGCCGACCGTCGTGGGCTGCACCAAGGCCCGGTAGCCCGGCCCCCAGCTGGCCAGCTGGGCGGGGCTGAGACCCGTCTGATAAGTGGCCACCGCACCGTTGGCCAGCCCGATCACGCCGATGATGATGAACAGCTGGCGCAGGCGCTTCTTGGAGCGCACAAGCACGTACCCGAAGAAGAAGAAGGGAACCCATTGCAGCTCCTGCCTGAAACCGCCGAGGACGTGCAGCACTCCGTGGGTCTTCGGGTTGAAGGCGTTGACGACGACGATCGCGACGAACGCGAGGACCCAGCCCGAGAGAGGAGGCAGCTTGACGCGCTCCCTGCGCGCGAGCAGACGCATCACCGCGCCCAGGCAGACCGCGAGGATCAGGACGTTGCGGATCGCGGCGGTCGCTTCGCTGCGTCCGATGCCAAGCTTCACCGGGCCGTCGAGCAATCCCAGGTAGACGGCTAGCAGCCCGACGGTGACCTCGAGACGGCTGTTGACGATCAGCGCGACGATCGCGAGCACAGCGAGGATCGCCCCGAGCACGACCAGCACGCTCGTGTTGGGCAGCGCAACGGTGAGGCCGAGAGCGATGACCGCGGGAACCAGCCCCGAGAGCCCAACCAGCGCGATGTCGCGGATGCGCCTGTCCAAGACCACCGGATGCACCGCGCCGGCTCCCCCCGACAGGCGCAGGCGGGGGGTGGTCATCTACCCATCAGCTTGCCCGACCACACCCGCCCGTTGGCCGCCGCGAAGCCGTATCGCTTGATTTCTCTGCGCGGCAGGCAGTTGGCAACGATGCCGAGCGCAGGAGCATTGGATTGGGCGAGCAGCTGGACGAGCCGCTGCGCGGACATTTCTCGCGTGTGACCGGCGCGCGCGACGATCACGATCGCATCGACGAGCTTGAGCAGTGGCATCACGTCGCTGACTTCCAGCGGCGAGGGAGCGTCGATCAGCACGTAGTCGAAGTCCTCTGAGACCGAGCGCAGCAGATCGGCCATCGCCGCATGCCCGAGCAGCGCCGGGGGGTTGGGAACCGATCGGCCGCCCGCGAGCAGGAACAGCGTGCCGGCCTCACGCGACTCGACCATGGTCGCAACCGGCGCTCCCGCGCCGGGATCGTCGGAGAGCTCGGCCGGCTGGATCGGATGCACGCGCTGCATGGCCTGACCGACAGCGAGCTTTCCCGTGAGCACCTCCGCGAGGCCCTCAGCGCCATCGAGGCCCAGCAGCCTCGCCTGGGCCGGGCGGCGGAAGTTGGCCTCCACGACGGCCACGCGCTCACCGGAGTCACGCTGGACCAACGCCAGATCGGCGACCAGCGTCGACTTGCCGTCGCCCGCGTCCGCGCTGACGAACAGGACCGTCCGCGATGGCCTGGTGCGCCGGGGATCGGGGTTCACACCGAGTTGCAGCGCTGTGTGCAATCGCCGCAGTGGCTCGACAAGAAACTGCGACGGCGTCGGCTCTCCGTCGCGTCGCACGATCGGGCGTCTGACCTTGGGAAAGCTGGCGAGGATCTGCGATCCGAACGCTCCCTCGATGCCGGCCAGCGAACGCAGCCGACGGTCGAATCGACCGAGCGCGTATGCCGCGATCGCCGCCAGGACGATCCCGATGACGAAGCCGAAGATCGCGTTTTTGCGCGGCTTGGGCGAGAGCAGCAGAGCCGTGGTCGCCTTGGCGGGCTTGATCTGCTCGGCGCCAGCGACACCAAGGCTCGCTTCGAGCTGGTTGATCTTGCTGTTCAACGCCGCCGCCTGCAGCACGCTGGAGGTGCTGGGCGTCCTGGTGACAGCGGGCGCGTTCTTGGATTTGCCTGCCGTCTTCGGCACAGCCTTGGGCACGCTCGCCGCTTCGATCCTGCGCAGCTGGCGGCGGGCGATCGCGATCGCCCGTTCTGTGGCGCGCTGTCGGCTGGCGTGCTGGCGCCGGATGAAGGTACGCGCGGTGGTGTTCGCCAGCAGCGCCGCGCCTTTGGCCGTGTGCGCTTCGGCGGTTATCGCTATGAACTCGCTCTTTTCGGGCGACTTCGCACGGACCTTGCTGCCACGTATCAGCGCCTTGTCTTTCTGGCGCAACTGCTGTCGCACCTGTTCAATGACGATCGAATTGATGATCGCCACCTGATTGGCGACGTTTGCCGTCTGCCCTTTGCTGCTCGTCTTTTCACCCGGAGCCTGTTCTTCGAGGCTGGCGCCGAGATAGATCTGCGTCGTCGACTGATAAACACGCGTGGCGTGCTTGTAGTAGAAGTAGCTCGCAGCCGCGACTACTACCCCCACCGTGAGGATCAACCACTTGCGCCTCCAGAGCGGAAGAAGGATGGAGGTGGCGTCGGTCGTCTCGTTCATCGACTGCAGGATCCGTCCGTGGGCCGGTCGGGAGCCATCATACGGTCTTGCGTAATTGGGGACTAAAGACTACCGCTCCACCAGCGACGCTCGGCAAGGCTGCATGCAACGATGTCGCCGTGTCCAGCTCGCCGGCTCCTCCCGCTTTTCCCCTCTCGCAGAGCAGCGACGACGAGCCCTCACCAGCGGGTCGGCGCCGGCTTTTGGTGGTCAGTCATCCCGCCGTCGTGAGTGTCAACCAGGAGGTCTACCGCGAACTCGACAGACGTGGCTGGCAGACGACGATCGTGCTGCCGAGCCGCTGGCGCAGCGAGTACTCGCTCAAGGATACCGAGCCCCAGGTGCTCGACGGAATGCAGGCGGCGCTGCTGCCAACCCCCGTGGCCCTGCGCGGACGTCCGCAGCGGCATTTCTACCTAGCCAACTGTCGCGCGCTGGCAGCCCGGATCAACCCCGACGTGGCGTTCGTCGAGGCCGAGCCGTTCTCGATCTCGGCGACCCAATGGGCCCGGGCGCTGACCAAGCTCGGCATCCCCTTCGGGGTGCAGTGCGCGGAGAACATCGACAGGCGATTCCCGCTTCCCGTTCGCCTGATGCGCTCTCGCGTGCTGCGCGACGCGGCCTTCGTCGCCACGCGCTCTGACAGCGCCGGGCGACTCGCGCGGGCGTGGGGAGCCAGGGGAGCGGTCGCGCTGGCGCCGCACGCGGTGCCGGCCTGGGAGAGCGTGTCCTCCAGCGGCGAGCGCCCTTTCACCGTCGGGTACGCCGGGCGCCTGGTGCCGAGCAAGGGCCTGCTCGACCTGCTGGCGGCGGTGCGACGACTGCAGGCGCCCGTGGAGCTACTGATGATCGGCGACGGTGAGCAGCGACCGCAACTGGAGGGACAACCGATCCCCGGCTCGCGCGTGAAGGTGTTGGACGGCGTGAGTCACGACGAGATGGGCTCCGCCTACGCCAAGCTCGACGTGCTCGTGCTGCCTTCACACACCACGCCGACCTGGAAGGAGCAGTTCGGCCGTGTGATCGTCGAGGCGCTGTGGTGCGGCGTCCCGGTGGTCGGCTCGGACTCCGGCGAGATCCCGTGGCTGATCGAGCTCACCGGCGGCGGCCTGGTCTTCCCCGAGGGCGACGCTGAGGCGCTGGCTGCCCGGCTGATCGAGCTGCGCGAACAGCCGGCTCTGCGTCAGCGGCTGGCGACGGCCGGGAGAGCCGCGGTCGCCGAGCTCTTCTCCGTGCCGGCGGCCAGCGACGCGCTGGAGCGCCTGCTCGCGGGCGCATGCGACCCTGCCGCCGCCGAGCTGGCCCGCGCGAACTGACCTCACTGCGCGACGATCGCCGCGGGCTCTCAGACTCGCCGCTCGGCGGCCACGCGTGCGTACAGCTGCTCGTGCTTGCTGACCATCTGTTCCCAGCTGAATCCGAGCGCCGACTCACGCGCGCTGCGTCCGAGTCGCGTTCGCAGTGACACATCCTCGCTGAGCTGGTTCAGCCGTCGCGCGATCGTCTGTGGATCGCGATCGATCAGAAACCCGTTCTGTCCGTCGTCGATCAGCTCGCGCACCCCGCTCACAGGTGTGGCGAGCAGCGGCAACCCGCTCGCGGCGGCCTCGAATGTGACCAGTGAAAAAGTCTCATAGCTGGAGGGCAGAACGAACACGTCTGCGAGCGCGTACACGAGTTGCACATCGCCGGTCACTCCGAGCCAGTGAATCGCGCCTCCGACCCCGAGCGAGTCGGCGAGCTCCTGGTAGCGCTGGCGATCTCCGTCGCCGGCGACGACGACATCCCAATCGGCTGCGGACGCAAGCGCCCGGATCAGCGGCGCGAGACCCTTGCGCTCCCACTCGCTGCCCACGAACACGGCGATCAACCGGTCCGCCGAGATGTCGAGCTTTGCCCGCAGCGCCCGCGCGTCGGGCTCGCGGGCTCCGGGCGAGAAGCCCACCGTGTCGACGCCGTTGTGAATGCTCATAACGCGCTCGCGCAGCGCGGGGTAGTGTTCGCCGACCTCCTCGGCGACGCCTTCGGAGACACCTACGAAGGTGGCCGATCTGTTGGCGCGAAAGTACATCCGCTCGGCAATCCGCAGCAGGTGACCCACCAACCACGCGTGCACGCGAAACAGCGCCGAGGAGCGACTCGGGTTGGCCGGCCCCACCTGGTGGCAATAGTGGACCGCCACGACGTCGACGCGATTGAACACGATCGCACCGGTCGCTTGAACGACGCCCCGGCGCCAACGCCAGAGCAGCAGCGAGCCGGCCAGCATGAACCACGGATAGGCAAGCAGCGCGGGGCGGCTGGGTCCTCGCACGCGATGAAACTTCACTCCCGCATCTTGCGGCAGCGCGCACGTGCGCGCGATCACTGTGACTTCGTGGCCGCGAGCTCGCAGCCCGAGGATCAGCTCTGCGAGCACGCGCTCCATCCCTCCCACCGAGCCGATGTCGTGCGCGACGATCGTCACCGCACCGGGCGCCGCGCTGCGGTCAGTCACATCGCTTGGCACTAGGTCCGCTCGCGCATGCATCCGCGTCCCAGGTTACTGGACGACATTGCCCGCGAATCGGGCGCTGCGACCCGCCGTACGCGGATTTTGCCGTCGTGTAGGCTCTCGCCGCGCCGGTCGGGTCGGCGGGATCGAAATCGCACGCGCCAGCATTCGCCCGGCGCGTCGATCACGCACAGAGCGCGCCTTCATGAGTGACACCGTCCACCGACCCCCCTCACCGGCGCTCCGGGCCTACCGGTTTGTCAACCGTCCCTACTACTGGTTTCGCCCAGCGCAGCTGGGCGCCCGCCTGCGGACGACGGCGCCGGCTGACGGCAGTCCGCATCTGGTGCGCACGGCCTGGGGCTCGCAGCTGTATTGCTGGCCCGACTCGCTCGGGCGGGCGGTGGCGCGAGCCGGCGTCTACGACCTGATCGTCGCCGAGACGCTCGCGCGTCTGACCGACCCGGGCGAGACCGCCGTCGACGCGGGAGCGAACGTGGGATTGATGTCCAACCTGCTCGCCCACGCCGTCGGCACGCGCGGGCGCGTGATCTCCTTCGAGCCACACCCGCTCATCCTGCAGACGCTCGCGCGCAACGTCGCTCTCTGGCGGGATGTCGACGGACTGGACGTCGTCGACCTGCGCCGGGCCGCCGTCTCCTCGACCAGCGGGACACTCCCGCTGGTCGTCGACCCGGAGATGTTCGCCTACAACAAGGGCACCGCGTCGCTGCAGGCCGGCGAGCAGGTGAACTCCACCGAGGTGCGCACCGTGCGTCTCGACGACGAGCTCACGGAACCGATCGGCGTGCTCAAGCTCGATGTGGAGATGCACGAGCTGCAAGCCCTCGACGGCGCCCGAGCGCTGCTGTCGGCCAAGCTCATTCGCGACATCGTCTTCGAGGAGCACGAGCCGCCGCCGACGCCGGTGACCGAGCTGCTCGAGTCCTACGGCTACACGATCCTCGGCGTGCGCCAGGGAATCACCCGGCCGATCGCCTCCGCGCCCGGCGAGGCGTACCGGCGGAAGCTGTGGGACCCGCCGGCGCTGCTGGCGACGACCGATGTCCGGCGCGCCGAAGAGCGGCTGAGGCGCCGCGGGTGGCTGTGTCTCGGCAGGGGCCTGCGCCGCCGTGGCGCCTGAGCCGCGCAGCTAGGATCGCCGCGATGCGCACCTACGCAGACCAGATCGACTCGGCCGGCGCATCGATGGCGGAGATCGTGCGGACGGCGCTCGCGGCGGCGCGACCGCAACCGCACCTGCGCTGGCTGGACATCGGCTGCGGTCGCGGAGACCTGCTGCGCAAGCTACGCGACGATTGGCAGCCGGCGAGCCTGAGCGGGATAGACCCGATCGACTGGCTGGACGACGACCTCAGAGCAGACGTGACGTTTCACGCACGCGCGGCCGAGAACGCCGGTGACCTGCCGCCGGCCGACCGCGTCCTGCTGATCGAGGTCATCGAGCACCTCGAGGCGCCGTGGAGCGCGCTGCGCACAGCCGCGCGACTGGTGGCGCCCGGCGGATGGCTCGTCGTGTCCACGCCCAACCTGGCGACCCTGCGCAATCGGCTCGAGCTGGGTCTGCGCGGCAACCTGACGAGCTTTCGCCCCGACTATCAGCCACACATGTCACCGGCCCTGCCGCATGTCACCGGTCGCATCCTGGGCGAAGAGGGCCTCGCCGTCGAGGCGCCGGAGTTCGCCGGCGCCGATGTGATCTCGCTGAGCAAGGGGCGCGTCTGGCCGGAGAGCATTCGCACGCGCTGCCCGTCGCTCGCGTCGGTCTCGATCGTGATCGCCGCGCGGCGCCCCGGCGAGCCCGACGGTCCAGCCGTGTCCGCCTAGGGAGCCGGCGGGAGCGCCTGAAGGCTCGCGAAGAACCGCTCCTGCAGGGCGCCGTCGGTGAAGTCGCGCAGGAAGCTCTCGCGACCGGCACGAGCGACACGAGCGCGCAGATCGGGGTCGCTCAGCAGGATCTCCAGCGCATCGGCCAGGTCGCCGGGCTCGCCCGAGCGCGCGAGCACCCCCGTGCGGCCGTTGTCGATGAACTCGCCCGGCCCGCCCGAGTCGACCGCGACCACGGCCACCCCCCTGGCCATCGCCTCCAGCAGGACGATCCCGAACGGCTCCGGGTCAGACGCGTTGACGAGAATGTCCATCCGTTCGATGTACGGGCCCGCGTCGGGCACCTCTCCGGTCATCGTCACGGCTCCGGCGAGCTTCAGCCTGTCGACGAGCTTGGGCAACGATGCGGCGTACTCGGGCGAGAGGTCCCACGAGTCGCCGCCGACGATGACCGCGTGGATCGCCTGACCGCGCTGGCCGAGCAGCGCCTGGGCCGCCAGCAGACGATCCTGTCCCTTCCATGGCTGCAGCCGACCGACCAGTCCGACCACGGGCACATCCGCGGGCAGCTCCAGCGCAGCCGGTTGCGAGCTCGCTTGCGGGACCGGCGCGCCGGCGCCGACGACGAACGTCGGGCGCGAGGGGAACAGCTGCGCCTGCGCTTCGGCGGCGGGTGTGGAGTAGCAGCCGACGGCGATCGCCGGCAGCAGCGTGGCGGTGCGGTCGAGCCACCCCTTGCCGGAGGGAATCGCCTGCTGCCACCACACCACGCGCTTGCGCATCCCGGCAAGCACCGCGGCAGGTGAGCCGTACAGCTGGGTTTTGGCCGACCAGTTGAGGATCAGGTCCGGTCGCCGGCGCCGGAGTATCCGCGCCAGGCGCAGGACCGTGGCCAGCGATCTACGGGCTTGGCGAAGCCGCCCGGCCTCGATCACCTCGACGTGAAAGCCGGCCGCGCTCAGCTCCTGCGACCAGGACCCGGGCTCGAAGAACACGAGCTCGAACTCGTGGCCGCTGCGCTGTGCTCCGTCGAGGATCGCCTGCAGCATCGCCTCGGCACCGCCGAGTCGCTCCCCCCACGGCACCGTTACCAATACACGCATGGACGATGTGGATGATGACGCGAGCCGCTCAGCGCCGCTTCGTGGCGCACAGGGCTACGCTCAGGTACGGGCATCGCAGCAGCTTCGTCAGCGGCGCGTCGAGGAAGACGAGCGCGCGCAGGGGCAGAACGAGAGCCCACGCCGCCGTCAGGCCGAGCCGCTCTGTCGCCCTGCGCATCAAATCCGTCATCCTCTGCGAAACCACGCCGCTGATGAATCCCCTATCGACGACGTCGAGGCCGGCGCCATCGGCAATTTCACTCAATCGCTCTGACGAGTAGCCGTAGCGCACGTGTGAACCATCCTCGACCGGGCTCGGGTCCCGCTGCTCGGAATACAGGGGTTGATGACCGTCGAACGGAGTGCTGAGCATCAGCTGACCGCCGGGAGCGAGCATCGCGGCGAGCGTTCGCACGAGCCCCTCGTCGTCTGTCACATGCTCGATCGTCTCCAAGCAGATGATCTGGTCGAACAGGCCCAGCGAGTCGCGATGATCCTCCAGCTCACGGAGATCGAGCGTACGAAAGTCGATCTCTGTCGCCCCCGCGGAGTCGGCCCTGCGGCGCGCATCCTGCTGCTCCTGTGCCGAGAAGGATGCTGCTACGACCTCGTTACCACTCAGCGCCGCGAATATGCTGAACACGCCATTGCCGCAGCCGGCGTCGAACGTCCTCACCGGGCCCTTGCGCAGGTGTCGCCGCAGCCACAGCCATCGATCCAACACGCACGGGTCTCCGTGGATCAGCAGCGAGCGCCAGCCGAGGACCTTGAACATGGTGTCCGACATCGGCCAAACATATCTCAACGACGCTCGCGGCCGGCGACGACTCGGGCCAGGGTACTCTTGCGGAGGTGAATGACAACGGCTCTCAACCCGCGCCCGAGCGGCGCGTCACACTCGCACACGACTATCTGCTGGTCATGCGCGGCGCCGAGCGCACCTTTGCCGCGATGGCAGAGCTGTATTCACGCGCGCCGATTTTCACTCTGCTCTACGACGAGCGTGGAACGCGCGGGCGTTTCGCGGGGCGAGCGATCACCACATCTCCGCTGCAGCGGCTGGGCGTCGGGCAGAAGACCTTCAGGCGCCTGCTGCCGCTGTACCCGCTCGCCGCGCAGCGCCTGAGGCCGCCGCCGTGCGATCTCGTGCTCAGCAGCAGCAGCGCGTTCGCCCACGGCGTGCGCGTGCCCCAGGGCGCCGTGCACGTCTGCTACTGCCATGCCCCGTTTCGCTACGCATGGTATGAGCAGGAGCGCGCGCTCGGCGAGCTACCCTCGGCGCTGCGACCGCTGCTGCGCGTCCAGCTGCGGTGGATGCGCAGCTGGGATCTCGCGGCGAGCCGCCGGGTGGACTCATACATCGCCAACTCGCGCCTGACCCAGGATCGGATCAAGGCCTTCTATGGCCGCGAGGCGGCGATCATCCACCCACCCGTGGAAACCTACCGCTTCCGCCCCGGCCAGCCGGGCGACGCCCTGCTGGTGGTCTCCGAGCTGGTCGCGCACAAGCGCGTGCACGTCGCGCTGGAGGCGGCCCGGCGCGCCGGCGCGCCGATTCGCATCGTCGGCTCGGGTCCTGAGCACGCCGCGCTCAGCGAGGCCTATCCCGAGGCCGAGTTTCTCGGACGCGCCAGCGACGAGGACCTGGTCGACCTGTACGCGAGCGCCCGGGCGGTCGTGGTCCCCAGCATGGAGGAGTTCGGCATCACCGCCGTCGAGGCCCAGGCGGCAGGACGGCCGGTCGTCGCAGCTGGCGTCGGCGGCGCCCTGGAGACGGTGCTGGAGGGCCGCACCGGGAGCCTCGCGCGACTGGACGACGTCGAGTCGTTCACGCGCGCGATCCAGGCCATCGATGCACTCGGCCTCGACCCCGCCGACGCAGTCGAGAACGCGGCCCGCTTCTCCGTCGCGTCGTTTCAGCGGCGCCTATCAGAGCATGTCGAGCGGGTGCTCGGCGACCGAGGTTAATCGCTCGAAAACGGGGTTGACTGCTAGGGTCCCCGCGTGCCTACGGAGAGACCTTTGCGGATCGCGTGGCTGGGCGGAGCCCCACAGGAAACGGGCGGCGCTCCCGGTGTTGTCACCGAGTTGTTGGACGGTCTGACACGACGCGGTCACGAAATCGACTGCTTCTTTCCCGGAGCCGGTGTGACCGTGCCGGCTCACCTCGCCGAGCGCGACAATCTGAACTTCATCTGGGGCACCAGCGAGTGGCGCTGGGACCGCTGGTACAGCCGCACGAAGATCACCTCGTTCGCCACCGGCCTGCTGTCTCGTGCAATCGCATCGGTGCGACTTCAGCAGGAGATCGCGCGCAGGCATCGCGAGCGCCCTTACGACTTGATCTATCAGAACCAGACGATCGAGTCACTCGGCGTGCCGTCGAGCGTCCTGCGCACGATCCCTCTGGTGATCCGCCCGGACAGTCACATGGCCGGCGAGCTGCGATGCCTGATAGCCGAGCGCAAGCTCGCGTTTCGCAGTCAGCCGCGTTACATATTCTTCGTCGTCGCTGCGATCATGGCATTTCGCGCGCTGATACAGAGAATCAGAATAGGGCGTGCAAGCCTGTTGATCGCCATCAGCAGCGTATTTCGCGATCACATGGTGCACGACTACGGCTTTCCGATCGAGAAGACCGTGGTGGTGACAAACCCGGTGCGCCTCGACCGCTTCGAGGTCGCCGATCGGCCGCCCGGCGAGCCACCGCTCGTGCTCGTGCCGACGCGAATCTCCGTGCGCAAGGGCATCGAGGACGTCATCGCGGTGGCGAGACTGCTGCACGAGCGCGGCGTCGAGGCGCGCATCCGCGTCATCGGCGGTCCGAGCAACTGGTCGGACTACACCAAGCTGCTCGACGACCTGCCGGGCGAGAACGCCGAATACGGCGGTCGCATCCCCCCTGCGCAGATGTCCGCGGAGCTGCAGGCGGCCGGCGTGGTGCTGCTGGCGAGCAAGTACGACCCGTGCCCGATGTCCGTGCTCGAGGCGCTCGCCTCCGGCGTTCCGGTCGTGGCGACCAATGAGGTCGGCTCGATCGAGGGCGTCGACCGATCGGTCGTCTCCGAGGTTCAGGTGGGAGATGTCCCAGCGATGGCCGGCGCGATCGAAGACATGCTTGGCCGAGTCCGGGCAAGGCCGGCGGAGATGCGCGCGATGGCGCGATCGGAGGCCGAGCGCCGGTTTGCGCGCGACGTCGTGTGCGAGCAGATCTCCGACGCGCTCGAGCGCCTGGTCGGCGGGCGCACCGGCGAGCCGACGAGCTCGGCTGAGCCCGCCGTGGCAAGCCAGCCCGGATAGGCGCCTTCCCGGACATTCGTCCGCCCTGCGGCCTCGCCATCACGATCTGGGCGATCGCGTCCGACGGCAGGAATAGACCCTCAGCTTGAAGAAACAGGCACCGGGGGCAAGCACCCATGCTCTTCATCCTCATTCCAACAGCTTGGCTGGCGGTTCTGTTGCTGTTCGCGGCGGTCTGTCGTGTTGCCGCAGAAGGCGACGCCGAGCCCGCTTCCCCCGGACGCGCGCAGGCCGACTTGATCGGCGTCAGGCTGGTGCTGTCGCCGGCGCCAGCGACGCCGCACGCCCGTCCGCGGCGGTGGCACGGGCGCACGCCTGCCCATCCGCACGTAGCCGCTCGCACGCGGCGACTCGCAGCGCGCGACCTGCGCCAGCGCTAGAGCCTCGATGCTTTCAGGCTTGCCGCCGCGCGCTGACTAGAGCCCGCGCCGACCGAGCACGTGCGGCACGGTGCGCAGCAGGATCTTCACGTCGGTCCACAGCGACCAGTTGGCCACGTACAGGTAGTCCAACGCCACCATCCCCTTCAGCGGCACGCGGGCGGGGCCGAGAATCTGCCAGGGGCCGGTCATCCCGGGCATCAGTGCCAGGCGCCGGCGGTGCCAGCCCTCGATGCGCTCGTCCTCATCGATGACCAGCGGACGCGGGCCGACGAGGCTCATCTCGCCTTTGACGATGTTCAGCAGCTGCGGCAGCTCGTCGAGCGCGGTTATCCGCAGGAACCGGCCCATGCGCGTGGCGCGCGGGTCCCGCGCGATCTTGAACAGTCCGCCCTGCGCCTCGTTGCGATGGCGCAACGACTCCTTCATCGCGTCGGCGTCGGGGACCATCGTGCGGAACTTGAGCATGTAGAAGCGCCGCCCGTGACGCCCGACGCGCAACTGGCGGAAGAACACGGGTCCACGGCTGTCGAGCTTGATCGCGAGCGCGAAGGCGATCAGCAGCGGCGAGATCACCAGCAGGCCGACGGAGGCGCCGAGCAGGTCGAACGCCCGCTTGATCGCCGACGAGGAGCGCGTCAGGTCAAAGCGCCGGACGCCCATCAGCGTCACGCCATGCAGCTCGTCGAACTCGACCGACGATCCGACCACCTCGAGCATTCGCGGCAGGACGCTGACCCGCACGCCGACCGCCTTGAGCGTGCGCACCAGGTTGAGCGTCTCGTTCTCATCCGCGCCGGATCCCCACCCCGGGGCGATGATCGCGCGGTGCACGTCGAGCGTTTTCGCGAGGTCGCGGATCTCGGTGAGCCGCGGAGCCGAGAAGGTGTCGGTCGACCACGGCGCGACCTGGTCGAGAGCGAGGTGCGCGACGATCTTCGCCTTGATCCCGCCATGACCGGTCAGCTTGCCTGCGACCATCTCGGCCGAGCGTTCGTCGCCGATGAACAGGCATCGCTCAGTCGGGCCGGCCCACAGCGCGATGCCGCGGGCGGCGGCGCGGGCGAGCAGCAGCAAGGCGCTGAGCGCGATCCACAGGAACAGCGCCTCCCTGCGGTTGAGCGTCCCGGCGACGACCAGCCGGCCCGCCAGCAGCGCGACGAGCGTGCTCAGCGTCGCCAGCTGGAACAGCTTCGGCGCCTCGTCGAGCGTCGTCTTGCGCAGCAGCGTCTCGTCGCGGTCATACAGGCCGAGCAGCTTGGCCCCCACGAGCAGCAGCGGGACGCCGACGAGGCTCTCCCAGGTCAGATGCAGCGGCACGCGCCGCGAGGACAAGGCGACCGTCATCACCAGCGCGCCGAGGATCGCGACCACGTCGGCGCCGAGCAGTGCCCGGCGAAACAGCGCATCGCGGCGTAGGCACACCGACGGGCCGCGCAGGTCGCTGAACGATCGAGCCGAGAAGCCCCGCCGGCTCGCACTGCGCCGCGCGCTTCTCGTCCCAGCAACCGGTGGTCCCCATCGCAGGCCCGTCTCGGGCCCGTTCCCCATCCCCGTCTCAACGCTCATGAGCGCTCCTCGCCTCCTTGCCCTCCATCAGACATCCCCGCATGATGGCTCTACCGGCTCGAACAAATGTCGAGATCCCGTTATTACTGCCCAATGCCTGCATCATGCACTTAAGTCGGCTGTAAAGTCAAGCCTGGTCGCGAAAGTCTCAGCCGGGCGGGTGCTCGGACGGCGGCTTTTGCGCTCGACTTCGCTGCTCCGGCCGCCTCGGCGGGCCACGGTCGGGGCAGCGCCCCGGTTCGCCGACGTCCGCGGCATCGCGGCTCAACGCTCATCCGCCCGAGCCGCCGCCGGCCGGTCGACCAAGCGCGTGCGCGTCGTCACGCGCATTCGCCAGCGCCGTCAGGCGCACTGGCAATCGCCGGGCGAAAAGACGCCGGCCGGGCCGCCCTCTCGAGCGGCCCGGCCGGTTTGCCTGCGTGCTGTTGCTTCGATCCTTCGTCGGTCGCCTCAGCGATCAAAAGGGACTGCTAGAAGCCGACTTTCGAAACACCTTCCTGGGCGATTTTCAGCACGCTCAGGGTCGGGTTTTCGTTCGTCGGGAGCTTTGCGTAGTCGTTGCCTGCGGCTGCTTCCTGCCCGCCGCCGGTTCCGGTGCTGAGCTCGTAGCCGAGGTAGTCGGCCACGGTCCTCGCCTCCGCTTCGGTCGGGGCTTCTTCGACCGTCGTGCCTTTCGTGAAGGCGGAGTATTTGGTCAGAGCGAGGTCATACGTGATGTAGCAGATGTCGTAGTTTTTCTGCTTCTTCGACGTCGTGACTTCGTTCCAGAGTTCCGTGGTCGTCGGCGGCGGGAACTTCTTCTTGCCGTTTGTGTAGAGCGTTTCCGCACAGTTGGAGTCGGCCACGGTCGCGACCTCACCGTTGGTCGACGGGTCCACGTAGAGTTCCTTGTTGCTTTCCACCACGGCCCAGAACACCGCCTTTTCCGACCCACCTGCCGGTGGGACGAAGGCTGCGTTCGCACGCGCGTCGGCGACGTTCGCGTAGCCGACGCTGCCTGGGGTTTCAGCGACTTTTTTCACGACGCCGCCACCACCGTTGCCTCGCAGCACGGGGTGTTCGGCTTCGTTGGGCCACGTCGTGTTGTTGGCCACTTCGCCCAGCTGGCTCCAGGTTTTGCCCGGCGCCACTTCCTTCTTGGAGACCACGCCGAGGTATTTCATGTACGCATCGGTCGTCCCCGATCCGTCTTCGCGCACAACACGGCTGATGGGGGCTTTTGACAGAAGCGACTTCGTGCATTCTGAGTTGCCCACGAGCTTCGCCTTGTTGAGGACCTTGCTCCACGTCGTAGCCGTGCCCTGGAAGATCTTCTCCACGGTCGAGTCCTTCATCGCAAGACGGCCCGGGGCCGGCCCACCGGTCGCCTTTTCACAGCCTTTCGGCAGGTGAATGAGGATCGCGATCGCGGGCTGCGCGACCGGAATCGTCAGCAGCGCTCCCGCCGCGCCATGCGACGTGATTTCTTCGGACTGTTTTTTGTTCGGCGCTATCTCGGTGCCGACGAAGGCGTTTTCCTTGCCGAAGCGGATTTCACCGCCGGCTTTGGTTTCGACGCCCCACGATTCCATGCCTGCGCCGCTGCCGGTCGAGGTGTATGTCACCGCCGGTTTGCCACCAGAGCCCTGAGTTCCGTTACAGGCCTTGCCGTTCGCCGACGTGTTGAACTGCGGGTTCCAGATGTTGATCTGGAGCAGCTTCTGAGCGGAGGAGCCTTTGCCGTGAATCGCTCCCCCTTCGCACTGCACGAGCGTAAATGCGCTCGCGGCACCCGGCGCCGCGAGGGCGGCCGCAACGGCCGCTGAAAGTACGCACGCCGACAAGATGCGACGCGCAGATCGAGACATCATTACTAGACTACCTCCTGGTAGCAGGTTCCACTCCTGATGAGCTGAGAGCCATCCGCTCCCGGACCTCACATTTCCAGGCACGCGCCAGCCCCGCGTTACGATTCTGGTTCTTCACAAGCCATCTCGTAACGACCCGTTTACGAGTCGGCAACAAGCGGTAAACGTTGCATTGACCAGCGCTTTACACTGCCGGTCTCGGCTCTTGGCGCACGCGGACAACTGGCGTGCTTGAAACACCTCGGACCGCCGAGTCAAGACCTCCGGCCGCCGAGCCGCGGCCCGAGGTCTTGACTCGTTCGCGCGCCGCCGTTGCGGCGCGCGAGTCGGTCAATGATGCTTCTTTGCGGCGTGCAACGTAACGACGATCGGCGTCGTGTGCGTCGCGCCCTGCGAGTCGCGCGCGACGATCGTCGCCTGCGCCTTGAGCACGTGCAAGCGCGTAAGCAGCGCACGGGCCTTGGCCGAGAGGTGAAGCGCGACGACCTTGACGCTTCCGCCGGGTGCGGAGAAGGAGCCGCCGGCCAGCGTGAGGATCGCCTTCTTCTTCGTGCTCACGCTCACCGCGCTGAGCGTCCGCAGCGTCACCGTCCCCGTGCAGCTGCTGGGTCCGGCGCAGCTCACCTTCAGGGCGACCGCTCCCGCTGCGCTCGCCGTCAGCGAGGTGCTCGCGACGCCAACTTTGTAGCCGAGCACGCCGCCGGCACCGCCAGAGCCGCCGGCACCGCCCGTGCCGCCGCTCTGACCCGTGTTGCCGCCGGTGCCTCCGCCCGTTTCGCCACCACCACCGCCGCCACCGCCACCGCCGCCGCCACCACCGCCGGGCGCTTCGACGTGGACCGTCAGCGTCGCCGGCGCACTTGTCAGTTCGAGCGCGTCGGTCACGGTCAGCGTCACGGTGTACGTGCCTGCTGCTGCGAAGGTGTGGCCAACGGAGGGCATCGTGGTTGGTTGGGTCGTACCGTCACCGAAGTTCCACGAGTATTTCGTGATCGCCGAGTGGTTCGGATCGCTCGACGTGCTTGCGTCGAACGTCGCGCCCTGGCCCAGCGTCACCACCGATGGCCCCGTGAGTCGCGCGGTCGGAACCGGTGTGTTGATGTTGATCGTCTGCGTCTTGGTGACCGTCGGGCTTTTGAAGCCGCCTTCCCAAACGAGGCTTTCCGGAGCCGCGAAGTCGTCGAGGTGGACGGTCTCGGTGACGGTTCGTTTACCCGTCGTTTCGTATTTGTGCTTGACGAGCGTAGTCTGGTACTGGTCTTCTTTGACCGTCTGCGTCGCGCCGTCGCCGAAGCTCCATTCGACTTCAAGGGCGTCGGCCTGTTTGACGTGCGAGGAGAACGTCACTTCCGTCCCCGGGCGCACCGGTTCTTCGCCTTTGACTTCAATTCCGTTGACGTGCGCCACGGGCGCGGTCACGCTGGCCTGCGGGCAACCGGTGCCGCCCGGACCGAACTCGACCACCGCCCCGAAGAAGGGTCCTTCCAGTGGGACGAACGTGATTTCTTCTTCTTCTTCTTCGGTTTCTTCGTTGAACACGATTGTGACGACTTCTTCCTGTCGCAGCAGGAATTCCGGCGCCAGCACGAACACCTTACCCCCGGAGCCCGCAGCGACCGTGGTCGACAGCGACGGCGGGACCGATTCGATGTGGGCCGGTTCTTCGATCACGCAGGAGTCCGTCGATCCCGGCTGTTGGCCACCGGTCCAGCCGATCTCAGCGCCGGTCGCGCCCGAGAACGCGACGACGCCCCCGAAGCTTTCGGCGCCGGCCGATTCGTTGTGGATCGTGCTGAGCCCGAAGAGCGTGCCTTCCGGCCCTGCCGCGAGCCTGCCGCCGGATCCGGCGGTCGCTCCAAAGACACCTGGCACGACACCGCCGGCAGGCGCCGGCGAAAGCAGATGCGGCGCTCCGGCGGCTTTGAAGTCGTAGGGAACTTCGGCGATGTTTTCGACGCCTTCGACGACGTGCCCGACATCGAGGTGCTGCACGGTTTCGCCTTTGCCGTTCTTGGCGCTCAGCACGATCGGCGAGTGCGGCTTGTTGAAGCCGTTCTTGAAGAAGTTCGTCGTGTCGACGTAGCGTTCGCCGAGTTTGCCGTCGGATTCGATCCGCTGAAGCACATAGTGGTCGCCGGCGCCCGAGATGTTGTCTTCTTTTGCGCCGTTTTCGTCGACGTGCGCCAGGACGATCACTTCGTGTTTGGCGGTGTCGACGGTGATGCCGCGCGGTTCCAGCAGGGCCTTGCCCGCCGTCGCAGACTGGGCTTCGAGTTCTTTTTCGTTGGCCAGCACTTCTTTGTGTTCGCCTTCCTTGCCGGCGCCGATCAGGTTCGCCCCTTCTTCTTTGGTCGAGAACGCGTACAGCGTCGAGGCGACCGGAAGGTACTGCTGTTTGTGGGGCTGCGAGCGGTCGATCGCCAGCGTTTCTTCGCGCAGGTCGACGGCGAGCAGGTAGACGCGGCCTTCGGCCGGGTCGATCGCCAGGCCCTCGGCCTGCGGTTCCCACTGCCCGTAGGCGGGCGAGGTGTTCGTGAACTGCACAGACGCGCTCATCGAGTATTTGTGCGTCACGGGCGAAGCCACGAACTTCTGCAAGCGGAACACGCGTTTGCTGTTCGTCGCCGGTTTGGCTTCATCGAGCAGGTAGACGCTGTTATCGGTCGGATCGACGCCTATCGCGCGCGCTGAGAGTTCACCGAGCTTGCCGGCTTCGCCGTTTTTGGAGGCCGTTTCGCCGAAGCGCGTCAGTTCGCCGTAGCCGTTCGGTTCCGCCGCGCGGACCGTCCCGGGCAGGATGCTAAGGAGCGCGCTCGCAAGTGCGAGGCTGGCGAGAATTGCGATCGCGCGGGGACGGTGGGCGTGGGTCATCTTGCTCCGATCTCTATTGGCGTGCGCTTGCGGGCGTTGGCTGGCTGGCTCTCGGTGCCTGCACCGCCAAGCAATACGCGGCGGGGCAATCTCGCCGCTCTGCTCCATCCTCTTACCTTCCCCCGGCGGCGGTGAGCGGGCTGTCCTACGCAACGCTGGCGTATGGAGTCGTGCACACTGTTGCCAATTCGTGAAGAGCCGCTCACGGCAACCGCCGCCCGTCGCGGCTGAACCGTCGCTGCGTGCGCATCGTCGAGATCGTGGCGGGCGCGACGCGCGCGGGCTGGCGGCCCCCGCGCGGGCGGCGGCGAATCGACGCGCCGGCGAATGCCGCGAGCAGCACGATGCCCAGCAGATAGACGGGCGAGGGCTCGTGCTCGGAGGCGCGGTAGGCGACCGCGTTGTTGCCGACCGACTCGGTCGCCTCCTCCTCCTCTTCTTCGCGCTCGGGAGCCTCGACCGGGGAGGTCACCGCCGAAGTGCCGCTTGGCGGCGTCGGGCGAGCGGGCGTCGGCACGGGCAGCGGCACGAACGGCAGCAACGGCACGGCCACGACCGCCGGCACGAAGAACGGCGACGCAGGAGTCGCCGGATGCGCGGCCGCAGCGGGCGCGGGCGCCGGCGGCGGCGGCGGCGGCGGGGCCGGCACCGGCACGGGAGGCGGCGCCGAGGAGGCGGGCCCGGCGCCGGCTGGAGCGGGCGCCGGTGCGGGTGCGGGCGGCGAGACCGAGGCTTCCTGCGCCGCCGCCGGGATTTCTTTCAGCGGCGTCGTCCCGCACGGACGCCGCACGCTTCCCGGCTGCACCGTGACGGTCAGCGAGGAGGAGAGGCCGCCCGCGCTGATCGTGACGACCGTCTTGCCGGCGTTGAACGCGCAGAACAGATCTGATTTGGAGTCGGGCACCGGTTCTTCGTGTTCGAGCAGCACGGCCTTCGGATCCGACACCGCGAGGTTCGGCTTGACGAAGTTGCCGATGTCCGGGCGCGAGGAGCTGAAGCCGTATTCGGGGACGATGCCGTTGCTGCACCCGCTGCCGACGCAGTTGGCGGGAAGTGGCACGTACAGCGTCGATTCGTTGATCGTCGAGCCGCGGTTCGCTCGCCCGCCCGCGCGCGGGCGGCGGGCGAGACCGGCGAACAGCGTGGCCTGGCTACGGTGCAGCAGTAGCCCTTCCTTCGCTTCCATCGCCAGCTCGCTGATGTTCGGGATCAGCGCGGCCGAGACCGGGGCGACGTTTTCCGCGTTTCGCTTGCTGACTTCGACCTGCGCGAGCAGAAAGCCCATCTGCCCGATGAAGTTCTGTTTCTGCGCGTTGCTCGAGGTCACGTACCCGAGCGTCCCCGAGCCGAACGTCGGGATCGAGCGGGTGCCGACGCGCAGCGGCAGTTCGATGTTCTGTTCCGGCGCATCGTAGAAGTACGCCGAAGCGCCCCCGTTGACCAGGGTCTGCGCCACTTCGGCCGCCGAGCCCTCGCCGGCCGCGAGCTCCGCGTTGAGGTCGGCGCTGCCGAGAACGATCGCCGGCACGCCAAGCTCTTTGGCTTCGCTCAGCTCCTGCGCGAGCCAGGCTCGCTGGACGCCGTCGACTTCGCCCGACTCGTCGAGCACGATCACGCGCACGGTGCCGGCCGTCCCTGGTGAGTCGAGCGCGTAGTAGCTGGGGCAGGGTTCGCTCGGCGTGCCGGCCCACGGGAAGCCCGGAAAGGCCTGTTGGAAATCGCACTCGCTGCCCGGACCGCGGTCGCTCGGAGACGCGGCGGCGTAGGCGGGAAGCGCTCCACCGAGCACCGCGGCGTACCGTGCGAACTCGCGCTGGTAGGGAACCGAAACGGGGCCGTGCCCCACGCCCGTCGTCACTCGTGGTCCCGTATATAGGAACGCCCGCAGCCCGGCGATCTGCGCGGCCTGGCCAAGCGCCGAGGTCAGCCACACATCGGGCCCCAGCCGCGCGTTCTGGCGGTCGGCGCACGGCGCCAGGCATTCCGCGCCGCCGGCGACCGCAAACGTCGCGTTGGCCGCACTGGCCTGCACCGGCGCTGAGCCAGCGCCTGGCGGGGCGACCCCGTCATCCGGATACCGCGAGACATCGGCCGTATCGAGCGCCGGCGTCGTTTCGTTCACAGCGCCGCCCACGGCCCAGCCCTGCGCCCCCGTTGGATCGATCAGCACCGCCGAGCTCGGGTCGGCCTGGAAGGGCTGGTCATAGAATTTGTATTCCCCGAGTGGATCTTGGGCATGGTTGCGTTCGTGCTCCTCGTCGTTCCAGCCGCCGGCGGTCTGGCGCACGATGTAGCCGGTCGCCAGCGGGTACGGTTTGATCCGCGGAGGCGGAAAGCCGGTCGGCGGCGCGCGTTCGTTGTCGATTCTCAGCGTCGCGGGCAAGCCGCCCGAGCCGACCGCGCGCAGCGCGCCGGCATCGCGGAACAGCGCGAGCGAGCCCGGCGCTTCGACGCCCGGATACGGGGGCGTTGGTTGCCAGGACGCGCCGGGGACGTTGCGCTCGAGCACCAGCGGCGCCTCGTCGATCCCGCCGGGCGTGGCCGACACAGCGGCGCCACCGTCTGGCAGCCCGGCGACCGCCCACGGCACGTCGCCGCCCAGCGCCTGCGCCGCCCCGGCATCGACCTGCCAGCCGCTTCCGCTGTTGACCAGCAGCCCACCCGTGTAGTGCGCGGCTTCGCCGTCGCTCTGCTGGTGGAACAGGCGAAAGGCGATGATCGCTTCCGAGCCGGCGAAGGCGATCGAGGTGAAGCTCGCGCCAGCGACTTCGCTCGGCAGCGCTTCCTGGCTCCACGTCTTGCCGTAACGCAGAAGCGTCCCCTGCTGGCCGACCGCATAGCCGCGGCTCGGGTTCTGCGGGTTAAAGGCAATGCCGAGCAGGTCGCCGGTGAAGTTGATCGGTGTGGCGGGGTCGGGTTCCCACAGCCCGGTTTCTCCTCGCCACAGCCACATTTCGCCTTCTTCGCCGACCGCGAAGGCGCGTGCGGCGGTCGGCCAGGCGACCGCATGCAGGCGCCGCGTGGAAACGCCGCCACTGGGACTGAGCAGACTTTCCGGCTCCCAGCCCTGACCGGGCTCGTAGCGGGCCACCTCGCCGTCGTCGCCGACTGCGAGCGCCTGGCTCGAAAGCGCGCCGACGGGCACGCCCGGCTGTGGCGCGATCGCCACGAGCGCGTGGCGAAACGGCACCGGGAAGGTGCGCAAGCGGTCGGGCGCGGGTTTGACCGTCAGGTGGACCGGAAGCGCCTCGTTGCCGAGCCATCCCTCGCGCGGACTCGAGAAGGCAGCACCCAGCGAGCCGCCGACGTCGTTCGGCGGTTCTGAGCCTCCGAGTGAGAGAACGCGGGCGAACGTTTCGCCTTGCAGGCGCAGGCTGACGCCTTCGCCGAGGCCGGCGATCACCCGTTCCCCAAATGGCGTCCCCGGACTCGACCACGCAAAGCTGCGCAAGCGTCCAAGGGGAAGCGACTCGGGCAGCGAGTGGCCGCACGCGGCGAACGACGCCGCAGCATTGCACCAGCTCCCGGTCACTTCGCCGTGGTCGGGACTTTCGCTGGTCAGCTTGAAGAACATCGTCACCGGCGTGGCTGCGTCGGAGCGTTCGCCGTCCAGCCAGAGGCCCTGATCGGTCACAGTGAGGATCTGCGTGGATGACGTCGGCGGCTCATGCCCGGCGCCCAACACGGTGAATGGCTCCGACGGCTGCCCGTCCACGGTCAGCGGCGCCGGGCCGACCTCGCTCCATGTCGTTCCGTGACGCCGAAACAGCGCCAGGTCGGACGATCCCGACGAGAGCTGCGCGAGCAGCCATGCGTTGCCCGGCGAGCTCGCGGCGATCGCGAGCACGCGGAAACCACCGACTTCTTCGCTCGCGGTCGGCAGTTCGATCGTCTCGCGCGTCCATTCTTTGCCGTCCCAGTGCAGCACGCCGGTCTCGGCGCCGCCCGCGCTGCGGTTGACCGGCACGACGAACGCGCCCGCGTGGCCTCCTTCGTGCAGCGCCGCCAGCAATGGCGTGCGGCTGGCGCTAAAGAGCTCTTCTTCGGGCGCCAGCGCGGCTTCGCCGGTGCTCGGCAGCGGTTGCGCCTGGAAGGCTCCGCTCGGGTTGCGCACCAAGACGACCTGTTTCGTCGCCCCGACGGTTCCGATCAGCACGCCGTCGCCGCTCGCCGTCACGCCGCCGGTCAGCGACGTGCTATCCGGTCGGAAATCCGCCAGGGGCTGGCCGGAAGCGTCGAGGAGCGGTTCGCCGCGCGTCCAGCCCCCGCTGCTCGTGTAGCGCACGATCGCCCATGATTCGGAGGAGATCGAGCCGACTTCGCCGATCCCCCATGTCTCGCCTTCGGCCTCGCTCGGCGATGAGCCGATCATCAGAACGTCTCGCGCCGGCACCGAGTCGTCGGTCTGCGCTGTTGGTTCGCCTTCCTGTGCCGCGGCGCGGGAGATCGGATCGATCCAGTGCACGACGCCGCTCAGCACGAAGGCAAGCGCAGCCACGGCGAGCACTCCCGCCACGGGCAGGATCCCCGCTCGGCGAAGCCAAGCGCCGATCGGCGGGAGCAGTCTCACCCGATCGGCCCCAGCCCGGCGAAAGTGCGCGCACGCGGAAGGACCACGAAGCCCGTGCTCACCGAGTCGTTGCCGGCCCCTTTCGTCGAGGTCGTCGGCAGAGGCGCGAGCGCGTGGCTCTGGAGGTCGAGCTTGGTCGGCCAGCGGTTGCGGCGCAGGCGCAGCAACAGCTTGCGATTGCCGGACGCGAACGTCCGTGTCGGGGTGCTCGCCACGACCTGCTTGCGCCGCTTGGCGATCAAGCGCACATTTGCGCGCACGGCGAGGCGGAAGCTGAGCTCGAGCGTCGTGCCGTGCACGAGCCGCGTGTGGATGCGTGACACCAGGGGCACGGTGACGCGCGATTCCGTTGGTCCGGATGAGGTTTCGACGAGGGTGCCGGGCTGCTGCGGGATTTCGCCTGGCAGCCCCGAGTTGTCGACCGGCGGGGCGTCGGGCACGACCGGCGGGATACCGGCATCCGGCGGGCGGAACGTGATCGGCTGCGCCCTGTTGAAATACGGGTCGGTGTCCGGCGATTCGATTTCAGCCTGACGTCCTTGCGGCGTCGTCAGGTGAAACAGCCAACCCTGGCTCGTCGTCAGCCAGCAGTCGTGCGGCGCCGGACAGGCGATCTTGTCTGCCGTGCCCTTCGGACCGACGCCTTCCGCCGCTTCCTGAGCGTTCGGCAGCGAGCTCCGTTCGGAAACCGTCCCTTCGGCGGTGAGCCGCGCGACGAGCGCTGGCGCGACGGGTTCCTTGCTGGCGTTTTCACCGGAGCTGAGGGCGAGCCACGCATTTTCGGCGCCGGAGCCGCTTTCGCCGGCGTCGGGCGGCTCGGCGGCGATCGAGCCAATCGTCTCGTTCTTGGACGTGGCGCCGCGTTCTTCGCCGGGCTGTTTGGTGAACGGGTTTTCCCCTTCCGGGTGCGTGCCGGGCCCGAGCAGCTGGCTCCACAGCCCCCCGGCGAAGCGCAAGACGGTCGCCTCCCCCGGGGCCGAGCCTTGCGGCGTGGGGACGGTCGGGTTCGCCGCTCCCCACAGCGCGCCATCGTCGGCGCTGAGGTGCAGGAAGTCGAGCCCCTCGGGGAACTCTTCCGAGTTGTACGTGGGCACGCCGGGAAACAGCGAGACGAACGTCGGCTGGACACCGTTGGGCTCGATCACGTGCAGGTCCGACGGTTCGGACGCTGATTCTTCTTCGCCGAGCAGATCGTCGCTCTTGATGCGGAGTCCCTCGTAGAGCAGCCCGCCGAAGCGCCGCATGTCCTCGACGGCGTGGCCCTGCGGCGCCGGTTCGGCGTTCAGCGAATGGCCGTCCCAGTGCAGGTGAAACGCGCCGACCTGCCCTTCCGGCAGTTTCTCGCCGCCGAACCAGCAGTCTTCACCGCCGACGCACGCGGCGCCGTGCATCGCCTGGTAGGAGCTCGGCCGGAACGCGAGCGAGCCGTAGGAGCCGACGATTTCGCCGTTTGCGAAATGACAGAGCGTGTTGTCAGCCAGCGGCGGCGTGCCTTCGATGTTGGCCTGTCCCGGCCGACCGTCGGAGACTGTCCAGAACTCATCCGGCCCTGCCCAGGCGATCCGCCCGTCGGTGGCCCCGCATTTGTCCGACAGCTCGTGCCATGTCACGCCGTTGTACGCCCAGATCCCCGGAGGGATCGTCGGCGGGTTGCCAGCAGCGATCAGCAGGCCGCGGTTCGGCGCCCAGAACTCGATGTCGCCGATCTTGCCCAGCCCGATCGGCGTGGGCGCTTTCTGGCCGGTCGGGAGTTCAGGCGCCGACGGCTGTTCCAGGCGCCAGGAGGCGCCTTCGTCGGCGCTCGCTGCGCTCGCGGTGGGGCCGGCTCCAAGCGCCAGCGCGAGGAAGGCCCCGAGCATCGCGAGCAGGGGTCGAGAGTCGCAGCGCCCGATCGATCGAGATCGTCTCATTTTCGCTTGCCCCTCCGCGAGTCGGACTTCGCTGTGCGCGGTTGCGCCCGCTTGTGCGCCTTGGCGTGAACGGTGCGCGCGAACGTGACGGGGACGCTCTGGCGCAGGGTCTTGTGCCCGGACGCGGAGAAGGTCACGGTGACCGTTGCCGACAGCCCGCCGCGCGCGCCGGCAAGCGAGCCATAAGGGCGTGCGAGCTTCAAGGTCAGCGTCGCAACGCCGTATGCGCTCGGCCGGGTTGAGCGCGTCGCGACCGTGCGGGTCTGCACCGTCGTGCGCGCGCGCGCGCGTCGCGCCGTACCGTGGGCCTTGCGCGGCTTTCCCGCCAAGCGCACCCACACCGCACTCTGCGCGCCGGCGCGCAGAGTGCCCGCGCCGGGAACGCGAGCCTCCAGCACGACGGTGCCGTCGCGCCGGGAGAGCGCCGTCAGGCCGAGCGACCAGACCGAGCCGAGCAACGGGCCCGCCGGCGGGGGCGAGATCAGCTGCGGCGTTGGTGTGGCCGCAAAGCGCATCCGCGGCACGACGAACGCGTCGCTGGCGTGGTTGCCGTCGCCATAGACCAGGTTGTCCGCTTCGGAGGAGAACGCAAGCTCGTCGCCATTGTTGGACAGCGACGGCGACGCGGTCGTACCGGGGTCGCCGCTCGGGGCTTCGCTCGGTTCGCCGTTGAAGCCCCGCGTGACGCGCGTCAGCGTGTCGTTGGCGAAGTCGACGTCGTAGAGCTCGACCATGCCGACGGCGGCGCCTGCCCCACTCACGTAGCTCGGGGAGCCGAGCGGAAAGACCGTTCGCGCGGTCGTGAAGACGACCTGACTGCCGTTGGGGGAGACGCCGAGATCGACGATCGGGGCAGTCCGCGCCTCGTTGCTGGTGCTGCCGCCGGCGAGCTCGGTCAGCCTGCGCGCCGACTGCACGCGGGTCAGCCCGTCGCGCATGTCGACGACGTACAGGTCGTCGGAGGATTCGCCGACTTTCAGTTCTTCGCCGCTGGCGACTTCGCGCGCGGTCGCGATGAACGCGACCGTCGTGCCATCGGCGCTGAGGCGCGGAAGATAGTCATAGAGTGTGCTCAGGGTCCAGATCCCCGGCGCCGAGTTGCTCCCGCCCGCTGTGTCGAACGGTCCCTGGCAGGGGTCGGCGAGCGTCGCCGGCGCGATCAGGCTTTCCTCCCCGCTGGCGGCGCACGCGGGGTTTGCCGGATCCGAGCCGCCGGTGACGCGCCGCGTCGGGGCGCCCTGGCCCGCGCCGATCCTTCGCCAAAGCGGCTCGTTGTAGATCGGTTCGTGAGCGTGGTCGTTTCCAAGCGCCGCCGCCTGTTCGCCGATCTGCTGACCCATCCAGGCAACCGTCGAGCCGTCCGCGCTGAGCGAGGCGCCGGCCCAGGGGGCTGGGAAGGCCATGCTGGCGGGGAACGGACCGCCGCCATACACGGCGCCGTAGTGTTCGCTGAGCGGGACGGGTTCGGGTTGTCCGGCCGCATCGAGCAGAGCGCCCCCGCTGCCGGGGTCGCGGCGCACGCTCACCAGCTCGGTGGCACGGGTGTCGAGGTTTCGCACGAGCACCTGCAGCGCCGGCGTTTCAGGAGCTTCCGACAGGCCGGACGGAGCCGCGCGGCCGGGGTTCGTGGCGTCCGATGCCGCCGTGGTGACGAACGCGACCAGGCGGCCGTTCGCGCTGAGCGCGGAGCGTCCGCTGGCCACGGAGCCGAGGTGGGTTTCTTCGAATGCCTGTTCGGAACCGTAGGTATAGGTCAGACCCTGATTCCCGCCACTGACCGAGGAGGCGAGCGTGAACGCGCACGCTTCTTGCGAGGACGCCGCTTCTTCCCAGCCGATCGGGCAAGGGCTTGAGTCGGGCTTGCCCATGTCGCGCACGTACACGTCGGGCGCGCGGTTGACGTCGTGCTGTTCGTCCAGGCGCGCGGTCGTCGTAAAGCTGACGTAGCGGCCGTCTTCGCTGATCGACGGCTCGACCGCGTCGCCTTCGGCGACCACCGACACCACACCGCTGACGAGGTCGCGCCGGAAGACGCCCTGCCGGCCGCCGAGCGAGCCGTCGAAGGCGACATAGCGCCCGTCTCCCGAGATCGCCGCGTGGGCTGCGTGGTCGGCCTGCTCGTTGTGCGAGGTCCCCGCGACGGTGCCCGCCGAGACGAGCGAGATCGGACCGAACACATCGGCTCGGGCCGGCGCGCCGCCGGCGAGCAGCACGATCGAGACGGCGCCCACGACCGCCGTTGCGAGCCCGGCCCTCATCGGACGCTCACCAGCCGGCGCACGATCGCTTGGTTTCCGATCCGATCGCGGACGCGAGCGACGATCGTGTAGACCCCCGGCGAGGCATAGCGATGGCTGACACGAGCCCGCTTGGCAACACGGTGGCCGTCGCCGAAGCTGACGCTGATCGCCGCCTTGGCGACGCCCGAGTCAGGATCGCGGATCCGCACGCTCACGGCGTGGCCGCCGGCCGTCTGCACGATCTTCACGGTCGGCGGCGTCCCGTCGACGCGAAGCGACGCCGCCGAGCTCAAGGTCTGCTGGCCGTCGAGGTCGGTCGCCAGGACCTGGACGCGATGGACACCGCTTCCCAGGCCCCTGGCGTCAAGGCGCATCGCGAGATTCCCGGTCGGCCCCGCCTGCGGGCGGCCGTCGAGGACGACGCGATAGCTCAGCGGCCCGTCGGCGCTCGTCGCCGGCAGCCAGCCGACACTCGCCGCCGATGGCTTCACCCAGCCTTGCGGCGTCGTGAGGATGAACTGCACCGGAGGCGCGGTCGCCTGCGCGGCGACGATCGCGGCGTTTCCGAGCGGTCCCTGGCGAAATCCGACGAGCCCGTCGCCCAGGCCCGAGCGCCCGACCGCCAGTTCGACGACTTCGCCACCGGCGCCGCCGCTGACGAGCGCCGTCTGCGCCGCGCCGCCGGAGAAGTCCTCGAGCACGCTGACCGCCGGGTTGCCCTGGGCGTCAGCGCTCGGCCACGCGGAGACGCCGCCGCCGGTCGGGTTCATCACGCTCGCCGCCGCCAGTTCGCCGCCGGCGAAGGGCGGACCGAGCGACAGCGCAGCGGTGAGTCCACGGCCGTTGCCCTCGATCACGCGGGGGGTCCCGTTGGAGTCGTACACGAGGCGCATGTCCTGCTTTTCGTCGATGTCGATGCTCGGCGGACCGATCTGCGCCGCGGCGCCGCCGGCGACGTCCGCGTCAACGACCGCGGCGCCGAGGAACTTCGAGCCGTCCGCCGATTCGCCGTCCGGCAGCGTGTTGAGGAAGATCCGCGGGCCCGGTAGCGGCGACCCGGGGCCAACGTCCTGCCGGTAGGCGACCTCAGCTTGCCCGAGCCGCGAGATCGCGACGCTGGGAGCGTCGGCGTCGTCGTCGATCGGCGTTCCGTTGAAGCTCGTGGCGCTCACAGGGAGCACGTAGTCGAGCGTGCTGCCGAACAGGCGCCTCGCCCAGATTCGCGCGACGCCTTCGACGTCGGGCTCCTGCCAGACAACGACGCCGTTGCCGGTCGGGCCGATCGTCATCTGCGGAGCGTTGGCTGCGGTGGGCGGACGCATCGAGACGCCCGAGTTGCGGTTGATCGCACCCAGTCGCGACCACCGGCGCCCGGCATAGTGGGCCGCACGCACGTCCTCGATCACGTCGCCCGGGCGCAGCAGCGGGATCACGTTCTGCAGCGCGCGGTTGACGACGCGGTAGACGACATCGGCCTGGCCCGACGAGCTCATCGCCACGTCTGGGCTCGTGCCGGTCCCGTCGCCGATATTCGGATCGATCAGGATCGCCGGCCCGAACGACGAAGAGCCAGAGCTGAGCGTCGCGCCGACGAGCTCGTCGACCGGGAGTTCTCCTTCGGTCGCGAACGGCGTCGCCCAGACGACGACGAGCTCGCCGCCGTCAGCCGCCCCGATGCGCGGCCAGCTCGCCGCGAAGGGCTGTTCGGTATCCACCCGGATCGGCGCCAGCCAGCGGCCTTCGACGTAGCGCGAGACGAATACGTGGGCCACGCCTCCCACTCGCTTGAGATAGACGAGGCCGCCGGTTCCGTCTTCGGCCATCGCGACGCCGCCAAAGCCGATGATGTCCTCGCTGGGACCGTCGATCGTCGTCGCGGGCAGGATCACGGCGTGCGCCGGTCCGGCTTGCAACGCGAGCACGATGAGAACCGGGGCGAGCAGCCCGAGCGCGCGTGTGAGGAGCCTCCCGACCCTGGCCGCGTCCGCCGAACTCTCCCGATACGCAACCTTCGCGGGCCGCGTCACGATTCGGATTTGTTCAGCGCACCGGGTGACTTGTTGAAGGCGCACCGGAAGTTCTCGGGGTTGATCACCGGCTCGGAGCCGGCGAAGCCGCCTTTGGTGCCGTTGCTGTACACGGTCACGTACTGCAGCGATTCGGGAAGCGGGTTCGCCGCGAGCGGCACCGGGTTGGCCTGTCCCTGGCGCGGGTTGCCGGTCGACCCTTCGCTGACGCCCTCGAACCCGGCCGCCGCCGAGCCTGCTTCGGTCGTCACGAGCGTCGAGGTCATCTCGCGCTGGTCTTTCAGGCCGCGGCTCGGGTCGAGCGGGATCGTCGCCGTCAGCTGGGAGTCGTGGATCGTCGACTCGAGCTTGACCCGATTTGCAGCGCCGAGCAGTTGCGCGGCCGTCGGCAGCCAG
>JADGPP010000158.1 GCA_017882375.1 Solirubrobacteraceae bacterium
GAGCGCTTGACCGCGCCGACCTGATCCTCGGTATAGGGATAGAGGTCGAGACCAAGGCGTTCGCCGTTGGCGCCGTAGTTGCAGCGACGCAGCTCGAGCGCCAGCTCGATGGTCTCCATGAACGCCGTCGCGCCGACCATGTTGTCGTCGTCGAATGTGCCCCAGCCCGAGTTGCCGTGCTGGTGGCCGAGCAGTCCCTCGGAGTGCAGCAGCGCAGCGTACTCCGGCAGGTGCTCGTCGTTCATCAACAGGTGCTGCCAGTCCATGTTGATCTGGACGTTGTCGAGCCCCTCGGCGCGCAGCTTGTTGGCGACGTAGATCGTCATCCCCATGTTGCGCATCAGGATCTTCATCGCCGGCTCGGAGTTCTTGTGCTCGAGGAACAGCTTGACCCCGTGGCGCTTGCAGATCTCGGCGGCCTCGGCAATGCCCTCGATCAGCCAGTGCCACGAGTCCACGTAGGGTGTCTGGAACGGGTAGTTGTAGCCCTCGACCCCGGGCCAGACGAGCATGTTCGCGCCCAGCGAGCCGGCGAACTCCGCGCCCTCGCACATGATCCGCCGCGCCTCTGCGCGGACGTGCTCGTCGGGGTTGACGAGGCCACCGCGCCCGAAGCGCGGGTCGAGGTGCAGACCGCCGGCAACGCAGTAGATGTCGTGGTCGCCGAGCGCCGCCTGTACGTCGCTGATGTTCTCGTGCGAGATCTCCTGGGGGTAGTGGAACTCGTAGCCGTCGATCAGATCGCCGAGGCCCTCGACCGCGCGGTGTACCTTCTCCGCGACCGGCTCCGCGTCATACGCGTGCCCCGGCTGGTAGCCGCCCGGAACGAAGCGCGTGATCATCGGGCCGAATGCCCATATGCCGAGACTCGTCTTCATGGTTCTGCCTCCGTGGGTTCGTTGGCTTCGGCGCTCGCATAGAGCGCCGCGATCGCGCGCGCCTGCGCGAGCGCGTCCTCGCGTCCGTAGCGCGGCGGGCGCTCGCCGGCGACGGCCGCAGCGAAATCCTCGAGCTCGCACGCGTATGGGTTGAGCGGCTCGACCGCGATGGGCTCGACCGAGCCGTCGGCGCGGCGCAGCTCGATCGCCGGGCTGCGGGCATGCCACGGATCATCGAGCCAGAGGACGCCGCGCGTGCCTGTGAGTTCGAGCTCGTCGCGCGCCGCCAGATCGAGGCCGCAGTCGATCGTCGCGAGCACATCGCCCGGGAAGCGCAGCAACCCGGTGAGGCGCACGTCGACGCCGTCCCCGCCCTGCACCCGCTGGGCGCTGACCGCGACGGGCTCGCCGGCGAGCAGCCGCGCCGCGCTGACGCAGTAGCAGCCGACGTCCATCAGCGCGCCGCCGTCGAGCGTGCTCTGCAGGCGCACGTCGCCCTGGCGCTCGAGCAGGAACGAGAACGACGCCCGGATCAGGCGCAGCTCGCCGATCTCCTCGCGCAGCTCGAGCAGCCGGCGCGCCTGCGGGTGGTGGCGCCACATGAACGCCTCGGCGAGCACGACGCCGGCGCGTTCCGCGGCGTCGAATGCGCGCGCGACGTCGTCGGGGCGACGCGACAGCGGCTTCTCGCAGAGCACGTGGCAGCCGGCTTGCAGCGCGCGCACCGACCACTCGACGTGGAGCGAGTTCGGCAGCGCGACGTAGACCGCCTCGACGTCCGGATCCGCGAGCAGCGCCTCGTAGGAGTCGTGCGCCCGCGGAACGCCGAGCGCCTGCGCCTGGGCCTCGGCGCGTGCGCGGTCGCGCGAGCCGATCGCGACGACCTCGACGCCGCGCGCCTGGCGCGCCCCCGCGACGAGCTGTTCGTTGATCCGCGCCGTCGATAGGAGACCGAGCCTCATGGGAGTTCCATCTTACGGAGGAGCTCCCTGAGATCGTCGTGAACGAGTACCGCCGGGCGCGGCTGGCCTCGCACGAGTGAGCTGAACCGAGCGCCGCGCCGGGCGGCGGTCTGGACGTTTGGACGGCTGTTTGAAGGGTGATCCGGCAGCCGTGCCGAAAGCTACACTTCAATGACCGGGATTTCCCCAGCGTGAGGAACTGATGAGTGCATCCACGATGGCACCCCCGCCGGCCGCACCCTCGCCGCCGGGGCGCAGTCGCCTGCCGATCGTCGCTGGGGCGTGCGCCGTCGTGCTCATACTGCTCGCCGCGGCGATGCTGCTCTATGACCACTCGCGCCGCGACCAGATCGCCAAAGGGGTGACGATTGCCGGCGTGAACGTCGGCGGCATGAGCGAAGCGGCGGCGCGCGCGAAGATCCAGCGCGAGCTGATCGCCCAGCTGAACGAGCCGGTGACGGTCCATGCGGGCAAGCGTCACTGGCGGCTGAGCGCGCGCGAAGCCGGGCTGGCGGTGGACGCCGGCAACATGGTCTCCCAGGCGGTCAGCGCCAGCCGCCGCGGCTCAATCTTCTCGCGCACCTTCCGCGGGCTGTTCGGCGGCAGCGTCAAGCACGACGTGCCGCTCGTCGTCAGCTACTCGCACAGGGCCGTGCGCGGGCTCACCGCGAAGGTACGCGCGTCCGTCAATCGTGCACCGCGCGACGCGACCGTCGCGCCGAGCCCCAGCGGGCTGAACGCGGTCCCGGCGGCCGCCGGGCTGGCCGTCGACAACGCGCGGCTCGGCGGCGACATCGACCGCGCGCTCGCGTCGACCGGCGCCGGGCGCAACGTCGCCGTCCCCGTGCACGGCGTCAAGCCGGCGGTGACCACCTCACAGCTGGCGTCCAAGTATCCCGCCTATATCGTCGTCAGCCGCTCCGAATTCAGGTTGCGCTTCTACGAACACCTGAAACTCGCGAAGACGTATGAAATCGCCGTCGGCATGGAAGGGCTGGAAACGCCGGCCGGGCTGCACCACATCGAATGGGAGCAGGTCGACCCGCCGTGGTACGTGCCCAAAAAAGCATGGGCCGGCGCGCTCGCCGGCACGGTCGTGCCGCCCGGCCCGGGCGACCCGCTGAAGGCGCGCTTCATGTCCTTCGAAGGCGGCGCCGGCATCCATGGGATCGATCCCAGCGAGTACAGCTCGATCGGCCACGATGCCTCGCACGGGTGCATCCGCATGCGCATCCCCGACGTGATCGCGCTGTACAGCAAGTCGCCCGTCGGCACGCCCGTCTACATCATCTAGAGGCTTGATGCGGGCTCATCGCCCACATGGCGCACTGCGCGCGGCGCGGAGCGTGGGCTGAGTGTGTATGTGCAAATAGCGCCAGCGATAGCCATAGTAGTTACGCAGCGTCGGCTGAGTGTGTGCAAACAGCGCTGGCGATAGCCATAGTATTTACGCAGCGTCGGCTGAGCGTGTGCAGATAGCGCTGGCGATAGCCATAGTATTTACATCGTATATACGATTGCTATCGCAGTTCGCGTAAAGAGGACACAGCCCACTGTCCCTCTGGC
>JADGPP010000159.1 GCA_017882375.1 Solirubrobacteraceae bacterium
CGGCTGGATCCAAGTTAGCCCGGAGACAGACGGTTCGCGGCTGACGCTGTTCCTCGCGACCGCCCGCGGCGACGCATCCGACAACGAAGTGATGGGCACGCTCGACGCGATAAGGCGCCTGGTGGAGGCTGATGTCTGACAGCCTCGCGAGTGGCGCGCTCCCTCGCCAGCCCGCGTCCGGGCGTAGTCACACCCGCGTCTATACCGTCCGCCGTCCGACGACCCGTAGCCAGGGCCCCGCTCCTGCTTTGGCGCGAGGCCGTTGCGTAAACCCTTGTCGGTTGCCGCGTTGATGGTGGCGAATGTCGCGACGGCGGCGGCGCGACCGGGGGATCCGTCAAGCGGCTGGAGTAGCTGGAAGCCGGCTGGTCGCATAGGGGGCCGGCCAGGGCCCCTTTCAGGCCGTCGCAAGGGCTTGTTGGTGGCTGTAGAGCTTCTGCAGGTTGTGCGTCGCGGTGATCAGTCGCCACTCCGAGCGCGCGGCCGACCTGCCGCGGCGCTGGAAGCGGTCGATGCGCCGGTTGAACTTGGTGTGTCCGAACACCGGCTCGATCATGCAAGAACGCGAGTGCGTAGACATCGTGACCTCCTTCTCAGCCCGGAAGAGTGCGCCGGCTACAGTCTCGTCCGCGCCGGGGCGCACAGGGTATCCGCAGAAGTTCGCAACATCGACGCGGACTGCAGCTGATCCTCGCCGCGAGAGCTGTGCACGCCTGCAGAGTTCGTCCTCCAGCTCCACGAGCGCACCCGACGCCACCCGATCAGCCACGGCAGCGAGCTTCTGACCCGACCAGGCCGTCGACGCCTCCTTCCGCGCGAAACCGGCAGTGCGGGGTCTGTTGCGCCAAGTCGTCGCGTCGATGACCGCGGCGCTCTGGATGCTGTGGTTAGACCTTGATCGCTGACGGCTGACGCCCGACACGGCTCAACGCGCGCTCAGGGTAGTGTTGTGGGAGCAATGCAGCGGAGACGGACGTCAATTCTCGCCGTCACTCTGACGCTTGGCGCCGTTCCGGCGCCTGCGCTCGCGCTCCGGCGTGCCGCTCACGTGCGTCCGCGCGCCTTTGCTTCGTGCGCGCGCCTTGTCGGCTACGAGCGGACCCATTTCGCCGTCACGCACGGCGTGCCCGAGACATCGCCGCGACCGGTGTCCGAACCGTCGATCAAGGCGCCGTCCCCATCGGGCAGCGTGAGCCCCCAGGCGGCGGCGCCCGTCGAAAACGCGGGCACCACCGCCAGCGGAACCTCCTTCTCCACGACCAACAACCAGGAGCCGGGCATCGAAGAGCCGGACGTCGTCAAGACCGACGGGTCCACCATCTTCGCCGTCGAGCAGGGCACGCTATACGCGGTCCTCGCCGGCGGCCCGGCTCCCCACCTGGCCGGCTTGCTTCCGCTCGGCAGCACCGGTCACGGGGCACAGCTGCTGCTGCGGGGCAGCCGCCTGCTGGTGATCTCCGGCAGCCAGGCGCTACCGATCGGCGTCGGCGTCGCGGTACCCGCGCTCCCGGCCGCTGTCGGCGGCCAATCGTCTGCGCTCTCAGGCGTCGCCCCCGCCGCGCTCGCTCTGCCAACGTCGCCCGTCGCCTCCGTCCCGTCGATCGCGCCCTCCCCCTACTACTACGCCGCCGCCACCACGATCACCGAAGTCGACGTCCATGATCCTGCCGCCATGAAGGTGGCGCGCACGATGACCGTAGAAGGCACGTTCGTGGACGCCCGCCAGAATGGCGCGACCGCGCGACTGGTGATCTCCTCGGCGCCCCGCGCGATTGCCACCCCGGCACTGCGCGCACACGCGTCGGGATGGGTCCCCGCTCGGCGCTTCCACAGTTTCATCACGGGCCACCGCTACACGCGCCCGGTCGCAGCATGCTCCGCCGTGCGCCGGCCCGTGCAGTTCTCGGGCATGGGCATGCTGTCGATTCTCACGATCAACCTCGACCGCGGGCTCTACGCGACCGACAGCACCGCGCTGATGGCCGACGCACAGGTCGTCTACGGGTCCGCCAGCAGTCTGTACGTGGCAACGCAGAGGTGGATCAATCCACTGACGCCGGCGACCAGCGTGCCGAGCTCCCCGGAAACCGTGATCGATCAGTTTGACGCCACCAACCCCGAACACACCACGCTGATCGCCTCTGGAGGGGTCCCGGGCTACCTGCTCAACCAGTTCTCATTGTCCGAATACCACGGCTACCTGCGGGTGGCGAGCACGAGCCGCCCGATCTGGTGGAACGCAACGCAGTCGCCGCCCAGCCAGAGCTACGTGACGGTGCTCGCCGATCACGGCGGCGTGCTGGCAGCCGTCGGTCAGGTCTCGGGCCTGGGCGCTGGCCAGCAGATCTACTCCGTGCGCTTCATCGGCGACGCCGGCTACGTGGTCACGTTCAGGCGCGTCGATCCGCTCTATACGATCGACCTGAGCTCACCCACATCGCCACGAGTCGCCGGGCAGCTGGAGCTCGAAGGGTACTCGGCCTACCTGCATCCTGTGGCTGAAGGACTCCTCCTCGGAATCGGACAGGACGTGGGAACAGGAAACGAGCCGTCCGGCTCGCAGCTCGAGCTCTTCGATGTCTCAAACCCCGCTGCGCCGCGGCTGCAGGCGCGCGCGACGCTCGGCAACGGCTCCTCATCGCAGGTGCAGTACGACCATCACGCGTTCCTGTTCTGGCCCCCCACCGCGCTCGCCGTGCTGCCCGTCTCGATCTACTCAACGACCCCCATCTCCGTGCCGCCCACGCCGCAGCCGCTGCCCGCGCCGGGCTCCAGCGGCGGCCTAGCGTCGACGGCGGAATCCACCGGCGGGTTCGTCGGAGCGATCGGCTTTCGCGTCGATCGCTCCGGCATCACAGAGGTCGGGCGGATCACCCACGACCCGGTCAATGGCGCAAGTCCGCAGATCGATCGCTCGCTCGTGATCGGCCAGCAGCTGTTCACCGTCTCGAGCGAGGGGGTGATGGCCTCAAGCCTCGCCACGCTCGCACGCCAGGCCTTCGTGACGTTCCCCTCGCCGGCGCCCGCGGGCGGCGGAACCTCCTCCTCGCCGCCCGGCGCGCCGTCCGGCTGACCCGACCTACTTCAGCGTTGGAGGGCACGAAGAGAAGCCGCTCGCTGAAGGCGCGAGCGTGATCGGCGTCATCAGCCGGATGCTGGGCCTTAGGTTGCTGGCGGGCTAACAGCGGCAGTTCACGACCAGAACTCGTCCCAAGCGTTGGCGCCGGCTATGCCCACGCACAACGCTCCTTTGTCCCGTCGAAGCAGGAGTGTGGTGTGAGCATTACTAACCCGTGGCAGTAAATAGAGGTCCTGCGGCGTAGGTGACGTGGCGCTCATGGAAGTAGCGGGCGACGAGTCTGGGTTGACGTTGGCGGCTGCG
>JADGPP010000160.1 GCA_017882375.1 Solirubrobacteraceae bacterium
ATCTATCGGCGGCGCGCGGTGCGTGCCTACCAGCCCAACGCCATTGAGGAGCGGCGGCTTCATGCGCTGCTCGAGGCGGCGGTGCATGCGCCCACAGCCATGCATCAGGAGCCGTGGCAGTTCGTCGTCGTGCAGGACCGCGCGCTCCTCGAGCGCCTCTCCGACCGAGCGAAGGAGATGGGCAGAGTGGAGGCGGCGCACCACGGCAACTTGCTCAAACCGCACGGCGCGGCCGGCGATGGCATCACGTCGCCGCTCGCCGACCCGGATTTCAACATCTTTTATGACGCCGGCACACTCGTGGTCATCTGCGCGAGGCCGACGAACGAGTTCGTCGTCGCCGATTGCTGGCTGGCGGCGGAGAACCTGATGCTCGCGGCCTGCGCTGACGGACTCGGGACGTGCTGCATTGGCTTTGCCGTGCCGGTGCTCAACACGCCGGAGGCGAAAGCGGAGCTCGGGATTCCGGCGGACGTTCATGCCTTCGCGCCGATCATTGTGGGTATGCCGCGAGGCGAGACACCCCTCACTCCGCGCAAGCCAGCCGTCGTCCTCAACTGGATTCGCTGATACGCGGATTGAGCATTCTCAGAGAGACGGACGCCAACGTTGGTCCGTTAGGTGAACGCTCGAGGCACCGTTCACCGCGGTAAAATGCAGGGGAATCCTCACGTCTCGTGTCGGGCTTCCGCCTACGGCGCGCCGCCCTTCGCCCGACTGTGTAACCGTCTGGCGCAGCCGACCTTCCATTAAATGCTGGTTTGAAGTAGTCGAGCACACTCTAATCCCGGTGGGTGTCACATGAGACGTACAGCAGCCCCCACCTCTTCGCGCGACAGCGCCTGTGGGCCCATCCGTCTAAGGCGCCTGTTCGCCGACGTCTTCGGAAACGATGTGCTGTCGCAGGGGGTTCTCGCTTCGGCAGTGTAAGTTCCAAGTTGGGTTCAGAAATTCCACCTGCCGCGACGCCCAAGTCACCGGACCGCCCGGCACGACCAAGGATAAGAGGTACTATGAAAGCCCAGAAACATTCGATGGTCCCGGCTGCGGCCAGCCTCTTGGCACTCCTGATGTGCGGTGCCACTGCAACCGGTATGGCGCAGGTCCCCACGCCGTCACCCGGCAAGATGCCCCAGCAGCAGGACAGCATGAAAAGGATGCAGGGTATGAGCGGCATGATGGAAGGACCGCATCATGTGCTGGCGATGGCCTACCGCGACAACCTGGCGACGTTCGCTCGGGCGTTGCAAGAGCAAGTCACCAAATCGAAGACCGTCAACCTCGACCTGGCTCGGCCGGCGGTGGCCGAGATGAGGCGCAGCTTCGACCAGATGAAGCAACACCATCAGGCGCAGATGACGATGATGGGCGACCAGACGAAGCCGTCGATGTCGGAAATGATGCAACAAATGGAAACCCACCTCACGGCGCTTAGCAATCATCTCACGGCCCTGGAATCCGAAGTGAATGCGAGTACGCCGGATCCCAATAAAGTCTCCGAGCATACGACCGAGATCCTGAAGCAATGTGCCGGAATGTCGGCGATGCCCGGGAACGCCAAACCCCATCAAATGAATTGATGCAGAGCACCACACACAGTCTCATGGGTGGGTACGGTCTCTGGATGGTTCTCGGGGTACTGCTAGCGCCCCCGACAAGCTGATCGTGGTTGTCAACTGGTTCGAGGAGCTCAAGGCGAAGTTGCGGAAGTGAACCGGCTCGCCTGCTCGCGGATCGCAATGGTGTCCGTTGTGGTGTCCATTCAGATGCGCAAAATGTTCGCGGAAGTGCGCAAGATGTTCTAGAATGCGCAACGTGCTGAGCAGGATGTTCGTGAAAGTCTCCGGCTCGCTGGCGCTGTCGCAAAGCGTGAGGGCCACGCCGTGAAGGTCTTCCTCATGGGCGACGCCGCGGCGTGTGCCAAGGGCGGCCAGACCGTGCCGAACGGCTTTTACAACCTGAACCGCATGCTGCACGCTCTCACTCTCAAGCAAGTGGAGATCGGTGTCTGCGGTACGTGCATGGATGCACGCGGCATCAAGACCGATGAACTCGTCGAGGGCGCCAGGCGAAGCGCGCTCGACGAGTTGGCCGAGTGGACCACTGCGGCCGACAAAGTCATCGTCTTCTGACCGCCTCTCACGCAGGAGCAGGCTCATGAGTGACCACAAGACAGTACTCGTCCTCGGTGGCGGCGTCGGCGGCCTCGTCGCCGCCAATCGTCTTCGCAAGCTGCTCTCCACGCGACATCGGGTGGTGCTCATCGACCGCGAGCGCCAGGCGGTCTTCCAGCCGTCGCTGCTCTGGGTCGCGGTCGGCGACCGAACACCGGAAGCGATTCAGCGGCCGCTCGCGATGCTCGTCCGAAAAGGCGTCGAGATCCGCATAGGCACCGTCGAGAAGCTTGACGCCGAGACGCGCACGGTGCGCGTCGAAGGGCAGGACCTTGTAGGCGACGCGTTGATCGTGGCGCTCGGCGCCGATTTGGCACCGGAGACGATTCCCGGCCTCGCCGACGGCGGTCACAATCTGTATACGCTGGGCGGGGCGACGGCCTTCCGCGACGAGTTGGCGGCGCTGACGAGTGGCCGGGTCGCCGTGCTCACCGCGTCGCCCGCGTACAAGTGCCCTGCAGCGCCGTACGAAGCGGCGATGCTGATCGCAGGCGCACTCCGTCGCCGCGGAATTCGGGACCGCGTGCAGATCGACCTCTATTCGGCGGAGGCCGGCCCAATGCTGGTGACCGGCCCGCAACTGTCCGCCGGCGTGCGCGGGATCGTCGAGTCGAAGGGCATCGCGTACCACCCGGAGCACCAGGTGACGAAGGTCGATGTGGCGGCGCGCCGCCTGATATTCGCCCATGGGGCCACGGCTGACTTCGACCTGCTCTTGTACGTGCCGCCGCACCGGGCGCCGGCGGTCGTACGCGATGCCGGACTCCTCAGCGAGAGCGGCTGGGTGGCCGCCGACCGCCGCACGTTCGAAACTCGTGTCGCCGGCGTCTACGCCATCGGCGACGTCACCGGGATCCCGCTCGCAATGGGGAAGCCACTCCCGAAAGCGGGCGTCTTTGCGCACGCGGAAGCCGAGGTAGTCGCCCACAACATCGCCAGCGTGTGGATGGGAGGCGGGGCGCGCCGTACGTTCAGCGGTGAAGGCCAATGCTTCGTCGAGACCGGTGACGGCCGTGCCGGACTCGGCGCCGGAAACTTCTACGCCGAGCCGACACCGCAGGTCAAGTTGTACGCACCCGCGAGACGATGGCACTGGGGGAAGGTGATCCTGGAACGCCGATGGCTGAAACGATGGATCTGAGCGTGGTTCGGGCCGCATCAACACGTAATTC
>JADGPP010000098.1 GCA_017882375.1 Solirubrobacteraceae bacterium
CAGCGGATGGAAACCCGCGGATCCGGCCCCGCTCGGGCTCGCCGCGTTTGCGATGACGACGTTCGTCCTGTCGATGTTCAACGCCAACCTCGTCAACGGAAAGGGACTGCCGGTCGTGCTCGGTCTCGCGCTGGCCTACGGCGGGATCGTGCAGGTGCTCGCCGGGATGTGGGAGTTCCGCAACGGCAACACGTTCGGCGCCGTCGCCTTCTCATCCTTCGGCGCCTTCTGGCTCTCCTTCTGGGCGCTGGAGGCCTTCTATGCCAAGGACATCGGCGGCAACGCCGGGCACGCCGTCGGGCTCTACCTGTGGGGCTGGGCGATCTTCACGGCCTACATGACGGTTGCGGCGATGCGCACCAGCGGCGCGGTGCTGCTGGTGTTCGCGCTGCTGACTATCACGTTCGTGCTGTTGGCGATCGGCGCGGTGGGCGCGCATGAAACCGTCACTCACTGGGGCGGTTACGTCGGCCTGGCGACCGCCGCGGCCGCGTGGTACGCATCGTTCGCCGCCGTCGCCAACTCGACATTCGGACGCACCGTGCTGCCGGTCGTCCCGCTGTCGAGGAGCTGACCGCAGCGCAGGCAATGCGCCATCCCCGACCGGCGCGCCGGACTTCGGCGCGCCGGTGGCAGAATGGCCGTCTGAAGTCCGTGACTTCGAGCGAGAGGAGCAGCAGGGATGTCGACCGAACCAGATACCGCACCAGGGGAGGCGCTTGACGGCGAGCTCGCGACGCTGCTCGAGGTCGAGACATTCGACCCTCCCGCCGAGTTTCGCGAGCGCGCGCTGTTGAACGATCCCGCCGTCTACGCCCAGGCCGCCGAGGATCCGCAGGCGTGGTGGGTCGCGCAGGCCGAACAGCTCGACTGGTTTCAGAAGTGGACGCGGGTGCTCGACGACGACGATCCACCCTTCTACAAGTGGTTCACCGGCGGCACGCTGAACGTCTCCTACAACTGCCTCGACCGCCACGTGATCGCCGGGCGCGGCGACCGTGTGGCCTTGCACTGGCGCGGCGAGGAGGGCCAGGAGCGCGACATCACCTACGCCGAGCTGCTCGCCGACGTCGAACGCTTCGCCAGCGCGCTGAAGGATCAGGGTGTGCAGAAGGGCGACGTCGTCGGCATCTACCTGCCGATGATCCCCGAGGTCGTCGTCGCGATGCTCGCGTGCGCGCGCATCGGCGCGCCGCACAACGTCGTCTTCGGCGGATTCTCGGCCGAGGCCGTACGCGAGCGCATGGAGTTCTCCGAGGCCAAGCTGCTGATCACCGTCGACGGTGCCGCGCGAAAGGGCAAGACAGCGCCGGTCAAGGATCGCGTCGACGAGGTCATGGGCGACCTAGCCACGCTGCAGACGATCGTCGTCGTCCGCAGCTTGGGAACCCCCTGCCAGATGAAGGACGGCCGCGACGTCTACTACGACGAGATCACCGCCACGGCAGACCCCGCCTGCCCGCCCGAGCCGCTGGACGCCGAGCATCCGCTGTACATCCTCTACACCTCCGGATCGACGGCCAAGCCGAAGGGCATCCTGCACACGACCGGCGGCTATCTCACGGGGGTCGCGGCGACGCATCGCTACGTGTTCGACCTGCGCCCCGAGTCAGACGTGTACTGGTGCGCGGCGGACGTCGGCTGGGTCACCGGGCACTCCTACATCGTCTACGGACCGCTGGCCAACGGCGCGACGTCGGTCATGTGGGAGGGGGCTCCGGACTACCCCGACAAGGACATCTGGTGGGAGATCGTCGAGCGCTACGGCGTGACGATCCTCTACTGCGCGCCGACCGCGATCCGCGCCTGCATGAAGTGGGGTGCCGACTGGCCGGGCAAACACGATCTCTCAAGCCTGCGACTGCTCGGCTCGGTCGGCGAGCCGATCAACCCGAAGGCGTGGCTCTGGTACCACAAGGTGGTCGGCTCAGAACGCTGCCCGATCGTCGACACGTGGTGGCAGACCGAGACCGGCGCGATCATGATCACGCCGCTTCCCGGCATCACTCAGACCAAGCCAGGCTCGGCGACGTACCCCTTCCCGGGCGTGTTCGCCGAGGTGCGCGACGAGTCGACCGGTGAGCCGATCCAAGAGGGCCAGGGTCTGCTCGTGCTCACGCAACCGTGGCCGTCGATGCTGCGCACGCTCTACAAGGAGCCAGAGCGCTTCATCGAGACCTACTTCAAGCGCTTTGGCAAGGAGACCTACCTGGTCGGCGATGCGGCCCGGCGCGACTCCGACGGCTACCTGTGGGTGATCGGGCGCATCGACGACGTCGTCAACGTCTCCGGGCACCGGCTGTCGACGGCTGAGGTCGAGTCGGCGATCGTCGCGCACGCCGACGTGGCTGAGGCTGCCGTGATCGGCCAGCACGACGAGGACAGCGGTCAGGCGATCGTCGCCTTCGTGACCCTGCAGGGAGATCTTGCCGGCGACGAGCAGACGGTCGAGGGCATCCGCGCGACCGTCGCCGAGCGGATCGGCAAGTTCGCCCGACCCAAGCGGATCATCTGGGCCGACGACCTGCCAAAGACGCGCTCGGGCAAGATCATGCGCAGGCTGCTGCGCGACATCGCCGAGGGACGGGCCTTGGGCGACGTGACGACGCTGCGCGACCCGGCCGTGACCGAGCAGCTGGAGGGACAGGTCAAGGAGATGCAGGCGCAGGAGGACTGAGCTCGAGTCGCCGGCGCGGCATGCTGATCTAGAGGCTTGATGCGGGTCGGAGTCTCTTGGTCTCTGATCTGTTCGCGAGCAGATCGGCAGAGGCACAGTGAGCTGTGTCCTCTTTACGAACTGCGATAGCAATCGTATATACGATGTAAATACTATGGCTATCACTAGCGCTATTTGCACACACTCAGCCCACGCTGCGTAACGCGGGCAGTGCGCCATGCGGGCGATGAACCCGCATCAAGCCTCTAGAGGCAGGCTGTCGCGCCTGCGCCGGCGCTTTGTGCGAGCCGACGTCGTGGTCTTCGGCCATTCGCACACCCCGCTGCTCGAAGCCGCTGGCGGCTTTCAGATCTTCAACCCAGGCAGCCCCACAGATCGCCATCGCCAGCGCGAGCACACAATGGGCCTTGCACGTGTCGAGAACGGCGCGCTCGGCTTCGAGCACGTGCAGTCGGGGCCGTGAACGTCCGCTGCCCGGGGCGCTCCCCTCGCCCAGGCGCGAGCTGCCGCGCCGGACTCGGCGCTACTCAGACCTTGCGGTGCTCGGGCACCCAGGAGCCGTCGTCCTCGCAGGCGAAGTCCTGAAACAGCCCTGGCGCCTCGGCCTGCATCATGCGGGCGATTCGATCGAACACCAGGCGCAGCTCCTCCTCGGCCCCCGGGGCGGTGCGCATCTCGATCACGTGGCGCAGCGTGCGCGCATTGGCCGTCCAGATGATGTCGGTGCTCAGGCCGATCGGCGCCAGGCGCCGCAGCGCCGACGTGACCTCCTTCTTGACGTGGAAGGGGACGCCCTCCTCGTCGATTCCCAGCTCCGACGCCGCGCTCACCTGGAACTCCTCCAGCTGCTCGACGATCGCCAGCACCTGCTCGCGCACCGGCTCCAGCGCCGGCGGCACACGGAAGCCGATGTCGGCGAGGCGGACATAGCGCAGGCTCTCCTGGCTGAAGGCCGAGCCGGCGCGATGCCTGACAAGCTCATGGGTGAATACTCTCGAACAATTCCGAATAGCAAAAGAGTAGTTCGCGTGCTCCAGCACGCTGCCGTGAGCCGAGCGCAGGATGTTGGCGAAGTACTCGCGCTGATCGGTGCGGACCTTCGTCACGTTCGGGTTCAGTCCCGGCTCCCAGCTGCGATAGCAAGCACGCCCGCCGAACTCGACGACCAGCTCGCCGCCGTTCGGTGCGCCCGCGGACTCGTCGAGCCGGCGCTGCAGCCAGGACTCTCCGCCGACATCGGACAGGTAGCCGCGCATCCCCTCGACGTCGATCGACGGCCGGGCGATCAGGAAAACCTGGGGTGTCGTCTCGTGCATCGGGGCGACGATGCTAGGCCGTCTTTCGGACGATGCTCAAAGGCGTTCGCTGCGCCCGCGCGTGTACGTGCTCGCGCCCTGAGCCGCGCGGGGCGCCGCGGGTCCATCGGGACCAGCACAAGCGCTGACCCGGGGTCTTGGCTGTAGGCTGGCGCGAGTGGATCTACCGCCAGGCGAAAACGGCTCCGAGGCACTCGTCGAGGCCAGGACCCTGAGCCGTCGCTACGGCGAGGGAGAAGCGGCGGTGGACGCTCTGTCGGACGTGACCGTGGGCTTCCCGTCGTCTCGCTTTGCGGCGATCATGGGTCCGTCGGGATCGGGCAAGTCGACGCTCATGCACATCCTCGCGGGGCTTGACCGGCCGACGTCCGGCAGCGTCCGCCTGGACGGCGCCGAGCTGACGACGATGAACGACCGCGATCTCACCGAGATGCGCCGAGACCGGATCGGCTTCATCTTCCAGACCTTCAACCTGCTGCCGGTGCTGAACGCCGAAGAGAACATCCTGCTCCCGCTCTCGATCGCCGGGCGCAAGCCGGATCGCGAGTGGTTCGATCGCCTGATCGACACGGTCGGCATCCGCGACAGGCTCAGCCACCGGCCCGCGGAGCTGTCCGGAGGCCAGCAGCAACGGGTCGCCGTCGCACGCGCGCTCGTCTCGCGCCCGGCGGTCGTGTTCGCCGACGAGCCCTCGGGCAACCTCGACTCCAAAGCTTCCGGCGACGTGCTCGACCTCCTGCGCCACGCCGTCGACGACTTCGGCCAGACCGTCGTGATGGTCACCCACGACGCTCACGCGGCCTCCTACGCCGACCGCCTGCTGGTGCTCGCGGATGGGCGGATCGTGCACGACGGGGAGTCGGTCACGGCCGATCAGGCGCTCGACCTGATGAAGGCCGTCGGCTGATGCTGTCGCTCGTGCTGCGCGGCTTCGTGCAGCGCAAGCTGCGCGTGCTGCTGACCGCCATCGCGATCGCCCTCGGCGTGGCGCTGATGGCCGGCACGTACGTGCTGACCGACACGATCAACCATTCCTTCGCGGGGATCTTCCAGACCGCGAACAAGGGCAACGACGTCGTCGTCAGCCCGACTGAAGCGCTCGGCAGTCAAACCCGCTCGCAGACTTCTCCGGTCACCGAAGCGATGCTCTCCCAGGTGCGCTCGACGCCGGGCGTCGCCGAAGCGACGGGCGCGATCTTCACGCCGGCGACGTTCCTGGACACCCAGCGCAAACGGCTGACGACGGGCGGTGCGCCGGCCTTCGTCGCCTCGGAGGTACCGGCGCGCTTTGAGTCCTTCAAACCGATCAAGGGCCGCCTGCCGGCAGGCCCGGACGAAGTCGCGATCGATCAGGCGACCGCCGAACGCGCCGGTCTGAAGCTCGGCCAGCGGATGATCGTGGCCGGCTCCGCGGTGGCCAAGCAGTACACGATCGCGGGGATCGTCGAGTTCGGCGGCGGCGAATCCTTCGGCGGCGCCGGCGCCGCCGTGTTGATCCCCACCGAGGCGCAGCGAGTGGTCGGCGAGCCGGGGCGCTATGACGAAATCGACGTCGCCGCCGACCCCGGTGTCACCGCCGATCAGCTGCGCGCACGCCTGCGGGCGATTCTTCCCCAGACGGTCGCGGTGCGCACCGGCGCCCAGCAGGCCAGCAAGGACACCTCGAACCTGGAAGAAAACCTCAGCTTCCTACGGACCTTCCTGCTGATCTTCGCCTATGTGGCGCTCGTGGTGGGCGCCTTCATCATCTTCAACACCTTCTCGATCACGGTCGCCCAACGCACGCGCGAGTTCGGGCTGCTGCGTACGCTGGGCGCGTCGCGCAACCAGATCATGCGCTCGGTGGTGATCGAAGGACTGCTGCTCGGCGTGGGCGGCTCCGTGCTCGGCCTGCTCGGAGGTATCGCGCTGGCCCCGGGGCTCGACCAGCTGTTCAAGGCATTCGGCGCGGACCTTCCCGACAGCGGGACCGTGCTCGAGACGCGCACGATCGTCGTCTCGTTGCTCGTCGGCACGATCGTGACGGTCCTCGCGGGTCTGCCTCCGGCCCTGCGCGCGACGCGTGTGCCGCCGATGGCGGCGATGGGCGAGGGCGTGGAGATCGAGCCCCGCGTACTCACGGGGGTCGGAGTCCTGATCCGTGGCCTGCTGGCTGCCGCCGTTGCCTTCGTCATCGCTGCGCTGATCGGGTCGGGAGCCGTGTTCGCAGTCCTGTTCGTCGTGCTCGCCGTCTACGTCACCAGGCTGCTCGTCCGACTCGTGCGCGGGGGACGCCCCGCCCGCCACCGCATCGTTCCGGGCTTGGCCCGGGTGATCGGCGTGCTTGTCGCGTGGCGGGGGATCACCGGGCGCCTGGCGCGCGAAAACTCGATCCGCCAGCCCGGTCGCACGCTGATCACCGCCGCGGCTCTGACCGTCGGCCTGGCGCTCGTCGCGTTCGTCGCGGTGCTCGCCGACGGCACCAAGGCGACGATCGACCGCGCGGTCAGTCGATCCTTCGCGGGCGATCTGATCGTCGAGAACTCGCAGGCCGGCAACCAGCAGGGCATCCCCGCCCTCGTCGCCCCCGCGGTGCGGCGGGTTCCAGGCGTGGCGAGCGTCACGCCGATCGCCTTTACGCAGGGCCGGCTGCGCGGCAGCTCGGGTAACGCCACGATCGCGGCCATCGACCCGCGCTCGTTCGAGCAGGTCTACCGGATCGAATGGAAGCATGGCTCAAACGCCACCCTGCTCGGGCTCGGCGACACCGGCACGGTCGTGACGAAAGGCTACGCAAGCTCCCATCACCTGAAGGTGGGCAAGACCATCTCGCTGCTCACGCCCAGCAACCAGCAGGTCTCCTTGAAGGTGCTGGGCATCATCTCCGACAACGTGCGCCTGCTCGGCGACATCACGATCAGTCTGCCGCTGGCGCGAACCGCGTTCGGGCAGCGCGAAGATGCGCTCGACTTCGTCTCCTATGCGCCGGGCGCGGGAACCGCCCAGGTGCAGCCGGCCGTCGACAGGCTGCTCGCCAGATCCTTCCCACAGGCCCGCTCACGCACGGCGGCGCAGTTCAAGCAGGACCAGGCCAACCAGATCAACACGCTGCTCGCGCTGATCTACGTGCTGCTCGCGCTGTCGGTGATCGTGTCGCTGTTCGGCATCGTCAACACGCTGATCCTCTCGATCTACGAGCGCACGCGAGAGCTGGGCATGATGCGGGCGATCGGCACCTCGCGCCGCCAGGTGCGCCAGATGATCCGCTACGAGTCGGTGATCACCGCCCTGATCGGCGGGGTCTTCGGCCTGGTGATCGGCGTGGTCGGAGCGGTCGTCGTCACCTCACTGACCCTGTCCAGCTCGGAATACGTCCAGTCGATTCCCGTCGGCACGCTGGCGATCCTGCTCGTCGTGGCCGCGCTTGCGGGCCTGTTGGCCGCCCAGCTTCCGGCGCGTCGAGCAGCGCGCCTGGACATGCTTCAGGCGCTCGCCAGCGAGTAGGGCCGGCTCGTCGAGCAATCGCAGCCGCCCGCTTTGCGGGCGCGGCTTGCGGGCAGCTAAGCTGCGCGGGCGATGGCCACCGCAGCCGCCCCAGAGTCGACAGATCCAGAGCTCCAGGCGACCGCCTGGGACCTCGAACCGCTCGTCGATGGCGAGGGCCCGGACGGCCTGCAGCGGCGGCTGGCCGAGGCACTGGAGCGGGCGCAGAAGTTCGCCGGGCGCTACGCCGGCAAGCTCGGCGAGCTCGACAGCGAGCGTCTGCGCGAGGCGATGCAGGAGCTCGCGACGATCCACGATCTCGTCGGGCGCGCCGGGACATACGCCGCGCTGCGCTTCTCCACCGACACGGCCGATCCGGCCAACGGCGCCCTGCTGCAGGTGGCCCAGGAGCGCGGCACGGCGATCGAGACCACGTTGCTGTTCTTCGATCTCGAGTGGGCCGCCCTGGAGGATGCGCGTGCCGAGGAGCTGCTTGCCGGCGAGGGGCTGGAGTTCTGCCGCCACCACCTGCGCAACGTCCGCCGCTACCGCGATCACCTGCTGTCAGAGCCCGAGGAGAAGATCCTCGCGGAGAAGTCGCTCACCGGCGCCGGCGCGTGGACGCGACTGTTCGAGGAGCTGACCTCGGCGATCGAGGTAAAGCTCCCGGGCGAGGACTCCACCGGCGACGCCGAGGCGCAGCGCGCGGCCTCCGGCGCCGTCGAGAAGGTGGCGCTCGACGTCGCGCTCAGCCGCCTGTCGCTGCCCGACCGCGAGGCGCGACGCTCCACCGCGCAGGCCGTGACCGAGGCGCTTGCTCCCGGGCTGCGCACGCGTGCCTTCCTGTTCAACACGCTGCTCGCCGACAAGGGTATCGACGACCGCCTGCGCAGCTACCCGCACTGGCTGGCGGCGCGCAACCTCGCAAACGAGGCCAGCGACGAGTCGGTGGCGGCGCTGATCGAGGCGGTGCGCGGTCGCTATGAGATCCCGCGCCGCTGGTACCGGCTGAAGGCCAGGCTGCTCGGCGTGCAGCGGCTGGCCGACTACGACCGGATGGCCTCGGTCAGCGAGGACGAGGTCAGCTTTCCCTTCGCACGCGCGCGCGAGATCGTGCTCGACTGCTACTCGTCGTTCTCACCCGAGCTCGGCGACGTCGCCAGGCGCTTCTTCGACGAGCGGCGCATCGACGCCCCCGTGCGCCCGGCAAAGCGCGGCGGAGCCTTCTGCGCCTCGGCCGTGCCCTCCGTGGAGCCGTACGTGCTGCTCAACTACACCGCGCGCCGGCGCGACGTGCTCACGCTCGCGCACGAGCTCGGTCACGGCGTGCACTTCTCGCTCGCCGCGCGCCAGGGGATCTTCCACCAGGGCACGCCGCTGACGCTCGCCGAGACGGCGTCGGTGTTCGGCGAGACCATCGTATTCTCGCGCCTGCTCGAAGAGGACTCCTCGCCGGCGTCGCGCCTGGCGCTGCTCGCGGAGAACCTCGAGGACACGATCGCCACGGTCTTTCGTCAGGTGGCGATGAACCGCTTCGAGGACCTCGTGCACACGGCGCGACGCGAGGAGGGCGAGCTGTCGGTGCCGCGCTTCGGCGAGCTGTGGACCGACAGCCAGTCAGAGCTGCTCGGCGACTCGGTCGAGTTGACCGAGGGATATCGCTCCTGGTGGTCCTACATCCCGCACTTCATCGGCAGCCCGGGCTACGTCTACGCCTACGCCTACGGACAGCTGCTCGCGCTTTCGGTCTACGAGCGCTACGAGCAGACAGGCGCCGAGCTCGTGCCGCGATATCTGCAGCTGCTCGCCGCCGGCGGCTCGCGCAGCCCCGAGGAGCTGGGGCAGATCGTCGGCATCGACCTCGCCGATCCCGGCTTCTGGGACGCCGGCCTGGACCTCGTCGAGCGTCAGCTGCGCGAGGCCGAAGAGGCCGCCGAGGCATCCGGGCGGCTGTAGCCCACCGCGCGACTGTAGGCTGCGGGCGCCATGCGTGTCCCGCCGCAGACGACCTGCTCGAGCGCGTCGCGATCGCCGGCAACCTCGTGCCGCTGCCCGCGGCCTACGCGCTGTACGGGCTGACCTCCGGCCGCGTGCTGGGAATCGCCCAGCGCCTCGGCCTGTTCAAGAAGCTGCTCGATGGGCCGGCGACGGCCGGCCGCCTGGCCGAGGAGCTGGAGCTGCAGGTCGCCGGCACGCGGCTGCTGTGCGAGAACCTCGGCGGCCTCGGCATCCTCGACCAGGACGGGCACACCTTCTCGCTGCCCAAGCGCTCGCGCAAGTGGCTGGACCCGGCGTCGGACACCTGCATCGGCACGTGGCTGGAGCACACCGAGTGGTACGCGGACCTCGAGCGAATCGTGCGCGACGGCGGCAGCTTTGAGATCCACCGCGAGCCGGCCGAGGACGAGGCCTACTGGCGCCTGTACATCACCGGCCAGTACGAGATCGCGCGTCTCTCCGCGCAGGAAGTCGCCAAGGCGATCCGCCTGCCCTCCCAGCCGTCGGCGCTGCTCGACGTGGCCGGCGCGCACGGCTGGTCCTCCGCCGAGCTGTGCAGGCGCCACGAGGCGCTCAAGGCGACCGTCGTCGACCTCCCCGGCAGCGCGCGCGTGGGC
>JADGPP010000043.1 GCA_017882375.1 Solirubrobacteraceae bacterium
CTGGAACGTCAAGCACCCCGAGCATCGAAACCCACCCAAGCCCGGACAGCCAGCCGAGAACGCTATCACCGTTCTAGCCGCTTAAGTTTACGGTATTGGCTTTAGCCCCGGCCTTGCCTGGCCGGTCGTCCGTGCAGGATCGCCGATGGGCGCCCGCCCAGGCGAACGGGCGCGAATGACTCGGTGGTAGGTTCAACTGGCCCATGGCCACCGCCATTCGCCCGATCGGCCACGAGGACAGGCTCAGCCTCGTGGAGCACCTCGAGGAGCTGCGCACCCGCCTGATCATCAGCGCGGTGGTGCTCGCGGTCGCCTTCGGCTTCTGTCTGTGGCAGAACCACGAACTGCTGCATATCCTCAACAAGCCGCTGCAGACGCAGACCCGCAAGCAGGTCGCCAAGGGCCAGGGCACGGTCGGCCAGGCGGTGCTCGCGCAGCAGGGGCTGCTGAAGCTCTCCGGCGACACGCAGGCGGCGCTGCAGGCGCTGCAGCGACCTGGCAGCGGCGTGTCGGCGCCGGTGCGAGCGCAGTTGCCCACGTTGATCGCGGCGATGAAGGCCGACGTGGCGAAGATCCCGCGCAAGGCGACCGGCGACAACCCGGTGACGCTCGGTGTGGGCGAGCCGTTCACGACGACGATCACCGTGTCGCTGCTGTTCGCGCTGGTGATCTCGCTGCCGCTGATCCTGTACGAGGTCTACGGGTTCATCCTGCCGGCGCTGAGCCCGGATGAGAAACGCATCGCGCGCCCGCTGCTCGCCGCGATTCCCTGCCTGTTTGCGATCGGCGTGGCGTTCGGCTACTTCGTCGTGCTGCCGGCCGCGGTGCGCTTCTTCGTGAACTTCAACGCGAGCGAGTTCAACGTGCTCGTGCAGGCGAGCCAGTTCTACCGATTCGCGGCAACGATCCTGCTGGCGATGGGTCTGGTCTTCCAGGTGCCGGTCGTGATCCTCGCCGCGACACGTGTCGGACTGGTCACCGTCAAGCAGCTGCGCAAGAGCCGACGCTACGCAATCGTGGCCTGCGCCGCGGTCGCCGCGTTCCTGCCGGGCGACGCGATCACGCTGGTGCTCGAGACGGTACCGCTGTATGTGCTGTATGAGGCGAGTATCCTGGTGGCCTCGCTGGTTGGCCGCAGGGCCGAGGCGAGAGCAAGGGGCGCCGGGCATTCTCAGGGGAGTCCGGCGCCGTACCCCGACGACGATCCAGCGGAGCCGAGCGTGCAGCAGATAATCGACCACGTGGACCCGGACCACACAGACTGATGCTGTTCGACCTCAGGGGTCGCCATCGCCGCCGCGCGGTAAAGGTGATCTACATAGGCCTGGCGCTGTTGATGGGCGTGGGACTGGTCGGCTTCGGGATCGGCGGCGGCTTCGGCGGCGGCGGTCTGCTGAACGCAGCGAGCGAAAACGAAGGCTCGGGAGGCACCAGCTTCGCCAGCGAAATCAAGAAGTACGAAAAGACGCTCAAACAGCAGCCGACCAACGCGGCGGCGTGGGAAAAGCTGACGAAGGCGCAGCTGCACGAAGCCGGCGGTGAAGCGTACGTCAACGCCACAACCGGGGTGCCGACGGCGAAGGGCAAGGAACTGTTCTCCAAGGCCTCGCGATCGTGGGAAAGCTATATCTCGCTTAACCCGCCGAAGCCGAGCGTCGAACTGGCCAAGCTGATGCTCCGTGTGTATGGCCCAGAAGGCCTCAACCAGCCGGCCGCGGCCGTGCAGGTCCTGCAGCTCGTCGTGGCGGCCGAACCGAAAAACGCTTCGTTCTACGCCCAGCTTGCGGAGTTCGCGTACAAAGCCAAGAACGCGCGCGTCGGCGACCTCGCCTCCAGCAAGGCCGTGGCCCTCGCGCCGAGCGCCTCACGCACGCGCGTGAAGACCGAACTCGAAGCGGTCAAGAAGAACCCCGAAGGCGGCGAAACTCTCACGACGACGACAAACGGCACGACGTATACCGGCAAGGCCAACGGCTCGGGCGGTTTCGCCGGCACCGCCGTGAACACGACGCCTCAGCCGGCGAAGACCTCCACGACGAAGACCAAATAGGCGCCCGCGCACTCGCCTCGGCTAGAATCGCTGCCGAGCCGGCGACGTCAGCCGGCGCCCTCCCGGGCCGTTAGCTCAACCGGCAGAGCAGGGGCCTCTTAAGCCCAAGGTTCCGGGTTCGATTCCCGGACGGCCCATTCGCAGCAGGCCGCGCTCAATGCGACGCGAGCGCGTCCAGCGCGAGCATCTCGTAGGCGATGTTCGCTGCCAGCAGGGCGGTGATCTGCCCGGGCGGGTCATACGGCGGTGAGACCTCGACGACGTCGTAGCCGACGAAGCGCAGGCCTGCGAGCGCGCGCAGCAGCGCGAGCGCCTCGGCCGCGAGCAGGCCACCGACCTCGGGCGTGCCTGTCGCGGGCGCCGCCGAGGGGTCGACCACGTCGATGTCGAAGCCGAGGAATGCGGCGCCCGTGCCGATCCGAGCGCGCACTCGAGCGGCGAACTGCGTCGGGGCGCTCGCGCGCAGCGCGTCGATGTCGACGAGCTCGAAGCCGAGCGCGCGCGCGTCCTCGAGGTCGTCCGGCTCGTACAGCGAGCCGCGCACACCGGCTATCAGCGAGCGCTGCGGGTCGAGCAGCCCCTCCTCGGTCGCTCGCCTGATCACGGTTCCGTGGAACAGGCGCTCGCCGTAGTAGTCGTCCCAGGTGTCGGCGTGCGCGTCGAGCAGCAACAGGCCGAGCGGACCGTGCGCGTGCGCGTGCGCGCGCAACTCGCCCAGCAGGACCGAGTGATCGCCTCCGAGCACCACCGGCGTCCTGCCCGACTCGCACAGCGGCCCCAGCGCCGCGGCGATCTGCCCGGCCGAGCGCTCGGCGTTGCCTGGTGTGATCGCCACGTCGCCGCCGTCGATGACCGTGCGCGTGCCGAACACCTCGACCGCGTGAACCGGATGCCACGGTCGCAGCAGCGACGAGGCCGAGCGAATCGCCTCGGGGCCGAATCGCGCGCCCGGGCGCCAGCTCGTGGCCGTGTCGAACGGCACGCCGACGACCACTGCATCGATCGGCTTGTCGGCTAGCTCGTCCAGGCGGATGTGGTCGAGGCCGGCGAACGTGCGTACGCCGGTGTAGCGCGGGGCTCGCCTGGCGCCTGTCATCGCGCCGAGCCCACTGCTGTGGCGCTTCGCCGCGGACCGCTCACCGACGGCCCCCGTGGGAGCCGTCCTCGACGACGACGCGAACGGTGTGCAGCAGGCGGTCGCTCGCTCCGCGAACGCTTCCGCCGAGCTCGAGCGTGCGCTGCACGTACGCTAGCGTCTGCGCCGTCAGGCGCTCGCCGGGGAGGACGTTGGGGATCCCCGGCGGATAGGTCGCGAGCGACTCGGCCGCAATCCTGCCGGCGGCGTCGGCCGCGGGCACCGCCTCTTGGGAGCCGAGGAAGGCCTCACGCGGAGTCATCGCCAATTCGCCCCACGGCGGGGGCGCGGCGAAGCTCGTGCTCGCTCCCGACGGGTCCAGGCCGGCGCGCGCCGATGCCTCGCGCAACGCGCTCACCAACCGCGTGGCCTCAGGCAGGGCGCGCTCGCCCATCCCGAACACCGCCACGACGACGTTCTGTCCGTACAGCTCCAGGTTGATGTCGCCGCTCTCGCGCAGCATCGGCGCCAGCTCATAGCCGGTCGCGGCGATGCCGCGAATGTCGACTGCAAGGCGCAGTGGGTCGTAGGCGAACACTCCGGCTCTGCCGGTCATGCGCTCGTCGAGCACGTCGAGTCCGTCGATCGCACGGATCTGCGCGCGCGCGTCGGCGAGCGTCTGCATGGTCTGTGCGAGCAGCTCGCGCCCGTGCAGGAACGCCAGGCGCCGCGCGGCGTCCAGCGAGGCCGTCAGCAGCGAGCTCGGGCTGGTCGATTCGGTCAATGTCACGGCGCGATCGACGGCGTCCTCGCCGATCCTCTCGGCGCCGCCCTCGCCGAGGTGCAGCATCGCCGACTGCGTGAGGCTGCCGACGATCTTGTGCGTGCTGGAGATCACCAGATCGGCGCCCAGCGAAAGCGCGTGTGCGGGCAGGTCCTCGTGGAAGGCCATGTGCGCCCCCCACGCCTCGTCGACGATCAGCGGCACGCCGCGTGCGTGCGCGATCTCGGCCAGCGCCCCCACATCGGCGACCGCACCGAAGTACGTCGGCGACACGACCCAGGCTCCGGCGGCCCCGGGTGTCCGCGCGAGCGCCGCGTCGAGCGTCTGCGGCGCGAGGCAGTGGGCGATGCCGAGCTCGGGGTCGAGCTCGGGCGCGGCGAACGTCGGTCGCAGCCCGGAGAGCACGAGCGCATCGACGGCGCTGGAATGCGCGTTGCGCTGCACGACCACTTCGTCGCCGTGGTGGGCGAGTGCGAGCCCGGCCGACAGATTGCCCTGCGACGCGCCATTGACGAGAAACCACGCGCGCTTGGCGCCCCACGCCTGCGCCGCCAGCTGCTGGGCTTCTTCAAATGGGGTCGGATCGGGTCCGATGTCGATCCCGTATGTCAGCGCGGGGATGTCCAGGCTCAGCGCACGCTCGCCGATCGCCTCCAGCAGCAGCGGGTCAGCGCCTGGCCCGCCCTTGTGCCCGGGCACGTGCAGCCGCGCGGGCTCACGCGCGGCGTACTCGCACAGCGCTTTTAGATACGGCGCCTGCTTCTGGCTCGCTGTCATGCCACCAGGCTAGACGCCCGCGACGCGAACGAGCCGCCGGCGACGGCGATCAGGCGTTGATCGGGTCCGCGCCGTGGGCGCTTGCACCGAGCAGTGTCTGCAAGCCGTCCTCGGTCCACAGAGTCTGCTCGCGTCCCGGGCCGACGCCGACGAGCGCTACCGGCGCGCGGACGTGCTCGGCGATGAACTGTAGGTACTCGCGCGCCGCGTCGGGCAGGTCTGAGAGCGTGCGGCACTCGCCGAGATCCTCGCTCCACCCACGCAGCTCGGTGAGCTCCGCGGAGGTGTGGTGCAGCACCGTCTGGTGATAGGGGAAATCGTCGAACACCGCGTCTTCGGCGCCGCGGTAGCTCGTGCAAACCTGGATGCGGTCAAGCCCCGAGAGGACGTCGAGCTTGGTCACCACGAGCGCCGTCAGGCTGTTCAGCCGCGCCGCGTAGCGCAGCGCGACGAGGTCGAGCCAGCCGGTGCGCCGCGGGCGGCCGGTCGTCGTGCCGAACTCGCCGCCGTGCTTGCGGATGCGCTCGCCCATCTCATCGTGCAGCTCGCTCGGGAACGGGCCGGCGCCGACGCGCGTGGTGTACGCCTTGGAGATCCCCCACACCTCGTCGATGTCCTTCGGCCCGACGCCGGTGCCCACGCAGGCCGCGCCCGACAGCGGGTTGGAGGAGGTGACGAATGGATACGTGCCGTGGTCGATGTCCAGCATCGCCCCCTGGGCTCCCTCGAAGATCACCGTCTTGCCGTCGTCGAGCAGATCCCACATGAGCTTCGACGTATCGGCGATGTGCTGCTCCAGGCGATGTCCGAACGTGAGGTATTCCTCGGTCATCGTGTGCAGGTCCAGCGACGGGTCCTTCTCAAACGGTCGCAGCGACAGCCGCTTGGGCTCCATCGCCGCGACGATCTTCTTCTTGAGGATCTTCTCGTCGAGCAGATCCTGCACGCGGATGCCCAGGCGCGCCGCCTTGTCGGCGTAGCACGGCCCGATTCCCCGGCGCGTGGTGCCGATCTGCAGGCTGCCGAGCTTTGCCTCGCCGGCCGAGTCCAGCAGCAGGTGGTAGGGCATGATCAGGTGTGCGTTGGCCGAGATGCGCAGACCGCCGACGTCGACGCGCCGCGCACGCAGAGCATCGAGCTCGGAGATCAGCACCTTCGGGTCGATCACAACGCCGTTGCCGATCACGCAGCACTTGCCCGGATAGAGGATGCCCGAGGGGATCAGGTGCAGCTTCCACTCCTCGCCGTCGCGGACGATCGTGTGGCCGGCGTTGTTGCCGCCCTGGAAGCGCACGACCGCGTCGACCTGCGCGGCGAGCAGGTCGGTGATCTTTCCCTTTCCCTCATCGCCCCACTGGGCGCCGACGATCACGATTCCGGGCATGTCGGTTCAGTCTACGAGGGCCGGCTCACGCTGAGTGGGCAGCAGCGGTCTCCTCGGGGCGAGAGTCACCGGAATCCTCGCGTGCGTCGCGCAGCGAGCGCCGATCGTCGTCGCCGTACAGCGGCAGGCCGTTGCCGCAGATCGCTACCAGGCGCGAGACGGTGCGCTCGCCGAGCTGCGCGATCAGCTCCTCATAGCGGAGATTCGTCGTGACGATCATTGCGCGCTCGTCCTCGTAGCGGGTGTTGACGATCGAGTACAGCTGCTCGAGCACCCACTCGGTCGTGTTCTCCACGCCGAGGTCGTCGATGTGCAGGAGGTCGACTGCGGCGAGCCGCTCGAGGAAGCCGACCATGCCGTCCTCGGTCTCGATCGCGCCACGGATCAGGTTGAGCAGCCTCGGCAGCGAGTAGATCGCCACCGAGCGCCCGGCGTCGAGCGCGGCCTTGGAGACGATCATCGCGAGCGTCGTCTTCCCCGTCCCGACGTCGCCCATCAGCCACAGTCCGTGGCCCGCATCGAGGTTCGCGTCGATGTCGCGCACGTAGCGTCTGACTGCCTGCACCTGCTCGGGGGCGACACGCGCGATTTCCGGCACCGGCGGGCGATCGAAGGAGACGCCGCGGTAGCGCTTGGGCACGCGCCCCTCCATGCCGGCCGTGCGCAGCTTGGAGATCCGCCCCGCGCGGCAGCGGCAGTCAGAAGCCGTGTTGCTGGCCTCGTCGACGATGAAGCCGCTGCCGTCGCACAGCCCCAGCGGACACGGCTCCGTCGTCGAGCGGGTCGACGGCGTGAATTGCTCCGCGCTCACGGCGTGTAGCGCTCGCCGGCGTAGTTCATGAACTTCGGGTACTCCTTCTGGAAGGTCAGCGTGACTTTGCCGACCGCGCCGTTGCGATGCTTGGCGATGATCAGGTCGGCCTCGCCAGGACGCTCGGAATCCTCGTCGTAGTACTCGTCGCGGTAGATGAACATCACCAGGTCGGAGTCCTGCTCGAGGTTGCCGCTCTCGCGCAGGTCCGAGAGCTGCGGTTTCTTGTCCGGCCGCGTCTCGACCGCGCGGCTGAGCTGCGACAGCGCGATCACCGGTACGCCGAGCTCGCGCGCGAGGATCTTCAGTCCGCGGCTGAGCTCGCCGACGGCCGTCACGCGGCTGTCGTAGCGGCTGTCGGTGCGCATCAGCTGCAGGTAGTCGATGATGATCAGCCCGAGGCCACCCTCGCACTGACTGTGCAGGCGCCGCGCCTTGGCGCGGATCTCCAGCATGCCGACGTCGCTGGAGTCGTCGACCCACAGCGGCGCCGCGGCCAGCACCTGCGAGGCCTTGAGGATCTTCGGCCAGCGCTGCTCGGCGACGCGACCCTTGCGCAGCTCCTCGCCCTTGATCCGCGCCTGGGAGGCGACGAAGCGCTGGGCCAGCTCGGCCTCGGCCATCTCCAGCGAGAACAGCGCGACCGGCTTCTTGTGTTCCACGGCCGCGTTCTCGGCGATGTTGCAGACGAGCGCGCTCTTGCCCATCGCCGGGCGCGCGGCGATGATGATCAGGTTGCCCGGCTGAAAGCCGCCGGTGATCTCGTCCAGATCTTTGAACCCCGACGGCGTGCCGGTCAGCGACGTGCCCTCGATCGACAGGCGGTGCAGCTTGTCCAGCTCCTCGTGCAGCACCTCCTCGATCGCCCGGAAGTCCTGCTGGCGGTCGTCGCGCGCGACCTCGAGCATCGCCTTCTCGGCCTGCTCGACCAGCTCTCGCGGCGCCGCCTGGTGGCCGAGGACGCTCTCCTGGATTTCGTAGGACGCTTTCAGCAGACGGCGCAGCAGCGCGTTCTCGCGCACGATCTGCGCGTAGCGGCGGGCGTGTCCGGCGGCCGGCACGACGCCCGTCAGCTCGTCGACGACGGCGGCCCCGCCGATGTCCTCCAGGCGGCCCATCTGGCGCAGGCGGTCGATCACCGTCAGCGTGTCGACCGGCTCGCTCTCGTTGTACAGCGCGAGCATCGCCTCGTAGATCGTGCCGTGACGCTCGCGGTAGAAGTCGTCCGCGCGCAGACCCTCTTCGATCACCAGCGCATACAGCGAGCGGTCTGACAGCAGAATCGCCCCGAGCACCGATTGCTCGGCGTCGAGGTTGTGAGGCGGGGCGAGCGCAGCCGGGGCGCCCGCCGCGCCGTTGACTGTCGAGACAGCGCTCATCGGTTGGGCGAGTCTAGGGTCGCGCTCGCGCCGAGCCGGAGGCGGTTCCCGCAAATCGCGGGAGGAAAAGCTTGTGTCTGTGCCACGAACACATGTTCGCAGCAGAGGCGGCGGGGCCGCGAGCTATTTCTTGGCGACGACCATCGTCTTGATCGTGGCGGTCACGTCGTCGACCACCTCGACGACGACCATGTATGTCCCGACGTTCTTGATCGGTTCGGGCAGGTGCACGTTGTGTTTGTCGATCTTCAGGCCGCGCGCTTCTTTGATCGCCGAGGCGATGTCCTGCGCGGTGACCGATCCGAACAGGCGACCGTCGGCGCCGGCCTGCTGGGGGATCGTCAGCACCGTGCGGTTGAGCAAGGCGACGTTCTCCTCGGCTTTCTCGACCGCGTTGCGCTCGGCGCGCTCGGCGGCCTGCTGGCGCTGGCGGATCGCCTCGACCGCCCCTCGTGTGGCCGGCTGAGCGAGCTTGCGCGGCATCAGGAAGTTGCGCAGGTAACCCTTGGATACGTCGACGACGTTGCCCTGCTCGCCGAGCGTGTCGACGTCTTGGAGGAGGATCGCCTCGGGCATCTCGTCCTAGCGTTCCCGGTCGCCGCGTTCGCGGCGAGGGCTGTCCTCGCGACCGCCCTCGTTCACGTACGGCAGCAGCGCCAGCTCACGCGCGCGCTTGACGGCGCGAGCGATCTGAACCTGATGGCGCCGGCACGAGCCGGTGATCCGGCGCGAGCGGATCTTGCCCTTCTCGGAGACGAACTTGCGCAGCGAGACGACATCCTTGTAGTCGACCTGGTCGACCTTGTCGCGGCAGTGCTGACAGGACTTGCGCCGTCCGCTGCCGACCCCACCCTTCTTGTCGCGCCGGCGAACCGGCTTGCCGCGACCGCGTGCCTTGGCCATCAGCGGACTCCGCCGCGGCTGCGGTCATGACTATGGGGCCTTGCAACGGCTGAATGCACAGCTACCTCGCTAGATCTCAGAACGGAATGTCGTCGTCGCCAGCGCCGCTGGCGGCCGGTGCGGGCTGGAAGTCCCCTTCGTCGACCGGGACGTCGCCCCCTCTGGAAGCTCCGTTGCCTGCCTGACGATCTCCGAACTGCCCGCCTGCACCTGAGGTGTCATTGGGCGAGCCCAGGAACTGCACCGAATCGGCAATGATATCGGTTGCCTGGCGCTTTGTGCCGTCTTGCGCTTCCCACTCGCGCCACTCCAGGCGTCCGTCGATCGCCACGGGGCGGCCCTTGGAGAGGTAGCGCGCGGCGTTCTCGCCCTGTGCGCCCCATACCGTGACGTTGAAGTAGTTGGGCTTGTCCTCCCACTCGCCGGTGCCGCCGTTCTTGCGCCGCGTGTTGCACGCAATGCGCAGGCTGCACACCGAGTTGCCGCTCGGCAGCGAGCGCAGCTCCGGATCGGCGGTCAGGTTCCCGGTCATCACGACCCTGTTGATGTTCGTGGCGGCCACTGCTGCACTTCCTTTCGGCTTGCTTGTCCCGCGTGCGGGCGCGTCGGTCTCTCTCGTCCAGCGTTCGAGTCTAGACCGGCCTGCGGGCGCAGATGGCGCGAAAGCCGCTAATTGCGCTCGTCGCGCGCATCACGACGGGCCCGCGTGGAGGTGCCGAACACCTCGTCCCAGTAAGGAGCGCTGATGCCGAAGCCGCGCGTGTCGTCCTGGAAGTGATGGCGCATGTGCCGCTCGCGCAACGTCCGCCCAAGCCGGCCGTGCGGGCGGAAGTGGTGCAGGTAGTAGTGCATCATGTCGTAGACCAGGTAGCCGACGAAGAACCCGGCGCCGAGCCCCGGCGCATAGCGTTCGCCGAGGATCAGATAGAGCAGCGCGAACACCGCTGCGCCGAGCGGCACGCTCACCGCCGGCGGCATGACCAAGCGCATCGGATCGTTCGGATGGTCGTGGTGCACGCCGTGGATGATCCAGTGCAGCCGCGCGCCGAGGCCGTCCTCGGGCTCGAAGTGGAAGACGATCCGGTGCAGCCAGTACTCGAACAGCGTCCACAGCGCATATCCGGCGATCGCCAGTGCGATCGCCAGCAGCACGCTCACTTTCGACAGGCTCCACGCCGCCAGGAAGGCGATTCCCGGCACGAAGATCAGCACCGGCACGACCGGGTGCACGCGCGAAAGCGCGTCCAGCACGCGCGACTCGAACATCGGCGGCGACGCGCGCAGCACGTCGGTGCGTCGCGTCGAGCCCTCGTTCATGTCTTGCGCCCAACCCACGTGTGCGATCTTATTACGCTCGTGCGCTCGGCATAAGCACCTGACGCAAGTCTTGCGGGTTTAGCGCGAGCGACTACGAGTGGTCACCGACGGCGACCTCGGCGTCGGCGTCTGCCGGCTGGGGCTCAGCGTCTGCCGGCGCGGCCTCGGTCTCGTCCGCGGGTGGGGGCGCGCTCTCGACTGGCGCGGGCGGAGCCTCGGCCTGCGCCTCGGCTGCGTCGGCGGGCCGCGCCGCGGCCGCCGCGCCGCTGCTCATGTCCGGCGCGGCTGAAACGCCCGGGGCAAGCTTGATGATGCGAAAGCGCAGCACCTCGTCGGCGAGGCGCAGCGTGCGGTCGAGGCCGCTGAGCAGCTCCACATTCGAAACGTGGAACTGCAGCAGGTGGTACTGCGCGCTGGCCTTGCGGTCGATCGGATAGGTCAGCGCCCGTTCGCCCCAGTCGTCGTGGCGCAGCAACTCGCCCTGTGCCTCGATCGAGGCACGCGTGTCCGCGACGAGCTTGGCGCGCGTCGCGTCGTCGGCCTGCGGGTCGAGCAGCACAACGAGGTCGTATGTCGGTGCGGGCAGCGTCATATTCAGGCGCCCGAAGGCGCTGCGCTGCAAGGTTAGCGGGTCCGGCCCTTCGCGCGGATGTCCGCGAGCTGCTCGTCGATCCAGTCGCCGGGGTCGCGCGAGGTGACGATCTCCACCAGCCCGTCTGAGCGCCGGCGCTTCTCCGCGGGGGCCATCGTCAACGCCGTGTAGATCGCATCCGCCAGCTCCTGGATGTCGAACGGGTTGACCGACAGCGCGTACTCGCCGAGCTCCTCGTGGGCGCCGGTGTTCTCCGAGAGGATCGACACCCCCTCGCGCTCGTTGACGATCGGCCCCTCCTTGGCGACGAGGTTCATGCCGTCGAACATCGCGTTGACCAGCAGCACGTCGTAGTGCTTGTACGCGGCCATCGCCTCCTCCAGGTCGTCGCGCAGCTTCAGCTGGATCGGCATCCAGTCGGGCGTGCCATGACGGTGGTTGACGACCGCCACGAGCGCCTCGATCGCCTCCAGGTACTCGGCGTACTGAGGCACATCCGTTCGCGAGGGCATCAGCTGGGCGAGGAACGTCACGCGCTCGGAGAACTCGGGATGCTGCTCGAGGAACAGGTCGAACGCCGAGAAGCCGCGCAGCACGTTCTTGCTCAGGTCCGCGCGGTCGACGCGCAGGATCAAGAAGTCGCGGCGGCGGCGCAGCAGCTCCTGCTCGAACTGCTCCACGCGCGCGCGCTGGGAGATGCGGCGGGTTGCCTTGTGGTCGATCGGCAGCGGATATGCCCGAACCCACACCTCGCGCTCGCCTCCTGGAGCCGTCACCACGCCGCGCTGGAAGTCCACGTCGAGATCCATCAGGTCGCGGCAGCACTGCAGGAAGTTCCGCTGGTAGGAGCGCGTGTGAAAGCCGACGATGTCATTGGCCAGCAGGCCCGTGAAGATCTCCTCACGGATGCGCGTCGGCAGCACCCGCCAGGAGTCCGATTGTGTCCAAGGGATGTGCACGAAGTGGTGCAGAAAGGCGTCCGGCCGCGCGCGGCGGACGAGCTCCGGAAGCGTGTACAGGTGGTAGTCGTGGATCATCACGACCGGCTGCTCGGTGTCCTCCAGCTCCTGCACGACGGCGCGCGCGAGATCCTCGTTGACGGCGTTGTAGCCGTAGTCGAACGCTTCGATCTCCTCGCGGCGGATATCCGGGGCGTTGGACAGGTCCCACAGGTAGTGCTGGATGAACCACAGCATCGGGTTGGCGACGACGTTGTAGAAGCGGTCGTAGGCGTCGGGGTCTGAGACGACCAGGCGCACGCGGAACTCGACGTCGCCCGACGGCGAGCGCACGGGGAAGGGTCGTTCGTCGTGCTCGGCCGAGGCCTTGGCGTCGTACTCGCTCATCGCTGAGGCGATCCAGATCGCTGCGCGATGGGAGGCCAGGCCGGTGAGCGCCGTCACGACGCCGCCGGAGCCGCGCTGGGTCTCGCCGTGCTCGTCGAAGGTGACGGGTCCGCGGTTGCTCACGAGCACCAGCGGGACCTGTCCCTCGCTCATGATTGCTTGAGCTCGTGGAAGATTCGCAGGTAGTCGCGCAGGTAGCGCGGCGTTAGGAAGTGCGTGCGCACGTGCTCCTTGCCGCGGCGGCCGAGGAACTTCCCCAGCGCGGGGTCCTTGAGCACCTCCAGCGCGCGATCGGCGCATTCCTCGGAGCTGGAGACCAGAAAGCCCGTCACCCCGTCCTCGATCTGCAGGGGGATGCCGCCGACGTCGCCGCCGATGAACGGGCGCGCCTTCCAGATCGCCTCAGAGACGGTCAGGCCGAAGCCCTCGCGCGTGGACTTCTGCACGAGCACGTCCGAATGCGACTGAAACGCGTTGACCTCGATCGCGCCGACGTTGTTGAAGTTGTTGAGGATGTGTATGTCCGGGTCGCCGTCGGCATGGGCGATCGTCGCGTTGAAGAAGTCCCAGCCCTCGGGGTCGTCACTGGCCATCGAGCCGACCAGCGCGAGCTGCAGCTCGGGCAGCGACTCGCGGACGATGCGGTAGGCGTCGATCACGCCCAGCGGGTCCTTCCACGGATCAAAGCGCGAGACCTGGCACATCAGCGGACGGTCGACGTCGATCCCGAACTGCCCGCACACGAACGCGCCATCCTCCGGCGACAGCGCCATGTTCTTCGGCGTCAGCGGGTCGATCGCCGGCGGGACCACGTTGACGTGACCGCCCATCCCCGGCGGCACGTACTCGCGCATGTGAAACAGCGACTGCGGGTAGTCCTTGATGTAGGGCAGCAGCTGGGCGATCGTCTGCTCGTTGGGCGTGGACAGGTCGATGTGGCAGCGCCACACCCAGCCCTTGGCCTTCTCCGGGACGAGCCCGAACAGCGCGGCCGGCTGCGGGTCGTGGATCAGGCAGACGTCCCAGCCGCTCGACAGCTCCCGCGCGTTCATCTCGTTGTACTGGCGCCAGGTGGCCCACTGCTCCTCGTCGAGATCCTGCGGCGCGCCCTGCAGCGCGTTGTGCATGAGCTTGGTCGCGTTGAAGAACTCCTCGCGGCCGTAGATCACCTGCCACTCGCAGTCCAGGCCGACGTCGCGCATCAGCGGCACAAGCGTGTAGAGGATCTCCGAAACGCCGCCGCCGAAGGCGGTGGCCGAGACGTGCACCACGCGATCGCCCTGCAGCGGCTCGGCCAGCTCGCGAATTTCCGCGATCAGCTCACGGCCGCAGATGTGCGTGTAATCGGCGAGCGTCTTGTTGCCAACGGCTACGGGCTGGAGCACGCGGCCGCACGATACCTAACGGTGAGCGCGTCTTTGCTGCGAACGGGCGCCCGGCCATCGAACTATCGTCTAGAGGATGCTCAACGGGCGCCTGTATCGAGCGGCATTTCTGCCCTTCGTCTTCGCGCTGGCGATTGCCGCTTTCTCACTCACAGGGCGTCCCAGCCCGCTGCACACGACGCTCGCTCCCGACGCCTTCGAAGGCCAGCGGGCCTTCTCCGAGCTGACCAGCCTCGCTGCCGAGTTCCCCAACCGCCGTCCGGGCAGTCGTGGCGATCAGGCGCTCGCCGGTTATGTCGCGGGCGCCCTGCGCGGGCTGGGAGGCACTGCCGGCGGCGGCTTCACCGTGCGCACACGCCACTTCACCGCGCAGACGATCGACGGCGAGCGAGCGCTGACGACGGTGATCGCCTCGCGCCCGGGCTCGACGGGAGCGAGGCCGATCGTGATCCTCGCCCACCGCGACGCGCCGAGCGCGGGCGCGCGTGCCGAGCTGTCGGCGACGGCCGCGCTGCTCGAGTTGGCGCGCGTGTTGGCGGCGCGCGAGACCCAGCGCACGATCGTGCTCGTGTCGACCAGCGGCGGCACCGGCGGCGACGGTGGGGCGGCCGACTTCGCCGCCTTCGACCACGGCCCGTTCGATGCGGCAATCGTGCTCGGCGATCTCGCCGGGGCTCGTCAGCGCAAGCCGCTCGTGGTGCCCTTCTCCGACGGCTACGGCTCGGCTTCGGTGCAGTTGCAGCGGACCGTCGACGACGCGATCAGGCAGGAGGGAGGGTCCGATCCGGGCGCGCCGAGCGCGATCGGCCAGCTTGCGCACCTGACGTTCCCGCTGACGGTCGGCGAACAGGGGCCATTGAACGCAGCGGGAATACCCGCCGTGCTCGTCCAGGTCTCAGGCGAACACGGACCGTCCTCTTCCGATCGCGTGAGCGAGACGCGCCTGGAGGGGCTCGGCCGCTCGGTGCTGAGCGCCGTCGACGCGCTCGACAGCGGGCCCGACGTGCCCTCCGCGATGCAGACCGGCCTGCTCCTAGCGCCCAAGATGATTCCCGCGTGGGCGCTGCGCCTGCTCGTCGGCACCCTGCTGCTGCCGCCGCTGATCGTCGTCGCCGACGGACTCGCGCGCGCTCGCCGGCGGCGCCTGGCGGTCGCGCGCTGGTCGCTGTGGACGCTGCTCTGTGCGACGCCGTTCATGGCTGCCGCGCTGTTCGCGTTCCTGCTCGGTGTCGTCGGGATCATCGGAGCTGCTCCGGGCGAGCCGATTGCGCCCGACGCACTGTCCTTCGGCGCGTCGTCGGCGACGACCGTCGTGGCGGTGTTGCTCGTGCTCGCGCTGGCGTGGCTGCTCTGGCCGATGCTCGTGCGCCGTCTCGGCCTCAGCGCCCGTCCGGCGTCGGATGCCGCAGGCGTGGGGATGCTGCTCGTGCTGCTCGCGCTTGCCCTCGTCGTCTGGATCGCCAACCCCGTGGCCGCGCTGTTGCTGCTGCCGGGCGTGCATCTGTGGCTGCTGATCGCCTCGCCCGAGCTGCGCCCGCGCCCGCTCGCGGCGATCGCGCTGATCGCCGCCGGGTTTCTCCCGCTTGCGCTGCTCGTCGCCTTCTACGCCGACCAGCTCGGCCTGGGGCCGGGCCGCTTGGCGTGGATGGCCGTGCTGCTCGTCGTCGGCGGCCACGTCGGTTTCCCCGCTGCCCTGCTGTGGATGCTCTCGCTGGGCTGCGCCGCGGCCGCCGTCATGCTTGCTCTGACAGTCGGATCGCCGCCGCTTGGCAGCGGTGGCGAGAATGACGATGAGATCACGATCCGTGGGCCACTGTCCTACGCGGGGCCGGGCTCGCTCGGCGGTACGGAGTCTGCTCTGCGACGATAGCTCTCCATAAGCCAGCACGACGATGTCTGAGATTCCCTTCACACCGATCACGCGGCGGGGCCCGAGCTTCGCCCGCCGCCGCTCGCCCTGGTCGCGACGCGCCGTGCGGGTGCTCGCGATCGTCCTGATCCTCGCCGGCGCGGTGGCTCTCGTCGACGCCGGCATCACGCTCGTCTGGCAGGAGCCCTTCTCGGCGCTGTACGCGAAACTCCGCCAGGATCATCTGAGCGGCGCGCTGGCGAAGGTCGAACGCGCCGCCCCGACGGCGGTCGAAGAGCAAGCCCTCGCGAACCTCGCCGACGTGCGCCGCCGCGTGGCATTCCTGGCGGGCGGCCTAGAGGGCCGGGCCAAGGACGGCAGCCCCGTCGGGCGCATCCGCATACCGCAGATCGGCGCGAGCTTCGTCGTGGTCAAGGGCACGAGCAGCTCCGATCTGGAGAGCGGGCCCGGTATCTACGGGGAAACAGTCTTTCCGGGCATGGCGGGAACGACGGCGATCGCCGGACACAGGACGACCTATCTGGCGCCGCTTCGCCATGTCGATCAGCTGCGCGCCGGCAGCCGGATCATGCTCAACATGCCTTACGCGCACTTCATCTACACGGTGATCGGCAAACAGGTGGTCGCGCCAACTGACGTCCGCGCGGCTGTCGGCAACGTCGGCTATTCCAGGCTCGTGCTGTCCGCCTGCACACCGCTGTTCAGCGCTTCCAAACGGCTGCTCGTCTATGCCCGGCTGACACGCACCGTGCCGGTCGGGGCGGGACGCGCCCCGGCGGCGCAGCGCCCGCCCGGCGCCCAAGAAGCGCTCGTCGGCGACCAGCTCGAACAGCCGGCGGCGGCCAAGAAGCTCGCGCGACCGGCGCTACCAGCGGTGCTCGAATCCACCAAGCTCCACCTCATTCCCCCGCTCGCCGAGTAGCGAGACGCCGGGCGCGCCGGCGACGACCTCGCCGATCCACGTAACCCCGACGCCGCCGGCGCTGTCCACGGCCGCCTCCACGCGCGAGCGGTTCTCCGCAGAGGCGCAGAAGCACAGCTCGTAGTCTTCCCCGCCTGTGGCCGCCAGCTCGCAGGCCGGCAGCCCGAGCTCGGCGCAGACCTCGGCGACGCCGCCTGCCAGCGGCAGGCGCGCGAGCTCCACGCGCAGCAGCGCCGCGCTCGCGCGGCCGAGATGCGCGGCGTCGGTGGCGATGCCGTCGGACACGTCGATCATCGCGTGCACGCCGGCACCCGCCAGCGCCCTGCCCTCCCGCAACCGCGGCACGGGCGCGCGCACGCGCTGCAGCAGACGCTCGATGCTGCCGGCGCCCGTGGCGCGTCCTTCGCGCACCGCCAGCGCGGCTCCGGGCGCGCCGAGCGTGCCGGTCACGCCGACCAGGTCTCCCACCAGCGCGCCGTCGCGTCCGACCAGTTCGCTCTCGTCGTCGGCCCAACCGACGACCGTCACCGAAACCGTCAGGGCTGCAGCCGCCACGACGTCGCCGCCGGCGATCGCCGTGCCGGTCGCCGCCGCCAGCGCGCTTGCGCTGCGCACCAGCGCAAGCGCTTGATCTTCGCCGAGCCCCTCCGGCAGGCCCAGCGCGAGATAGGCCTCGCCGGACTGGGCTCCCATCGCGGCGAGATCCGAGAGCGCCGAGGCCAGCGCTCGGTGGCCGACCTCGGCCGCGCTGGCCTCGCCGGCGCGCAGGCGGAAGTGCGTTCCGTCGACCATCGTGTCGACCGAGACGGCGCAGACGGGACGGGCGCGCACGACGGCGGCGTCGTCACCCGGTCCGCGCAAGATCTGCGCCGCGCCAGGCATGCTCGCCAGCTCGGCCTCGATTGATTCGATCAGAGAGCGCTCGGCGATGGGTGCGTCAGCGGTGCCGGTAGACGATTCGCGCGCGGTCGAGGTCGTAGGGAGACAGCTCGCAGCGCACGCGGTCGCCAGGGAGGATGCGGATGCGAAACCTGCGCATCTTGCCCGCGACGTGTCCGAGCACGACGTGGTCGTTGTCGAGCTTCACGCGAAACATCGCGTTCGGCAGGGCCTCGATCACCTCGCCCTCGAATTCAACCTTGTCCTCCTTTGCCACTTCTGTGCATCCCCCATCTCGCGCGCGACCTTGCCGCCACGCCGGTTGTCGGAAGTCAACTGCGGTGCAAACTACCAGCGTCCGGCGGCGGAGGCGGCCGTCGACGCCGGCTCAGCCCGGTGACGCTCCGCCAGTGCCGCGCGTGTTCGGGCCGGTGTGCGGCGCCGCCGGGGGGGCGCTCGGGTGCGTTTCGGGAGCGCTCGGGCCGCCCGCCCCGGCTCCGCCTGGAGAGTTCGTGTGCGTCGATTTCGGTTTGCCCTTGGATTCTTCGCTCTTGGATTCACCCGTCGACGACCCCGACTGCCCGGTGGTCGCGAATTTGCCGTAGAAGGGCTGGTAGGAAAGCGATTCCGTGGCCGAGGCGAACGGGATGCAGGACTTGCCTTCCACCACCGCGGACATGTATGCGTGCCAGATTTCCGCCGGCAGGTAGCCGCCCTGTTGGGGCTGGCCGTGGACGTCGGTCATCGAGACGCGTTTGGTCGGGTAGCCCATCCACACGGCCGTGGAGTAGTTGGGCGTGTAGCCGTCGAGCCACGCATCGACGAGTTCGCTGGTCGTGCCGGTCTTCGCCGCCGTCGGGCAGGTGATCGCCGAGCGCCCGGCGGTGCCGCTTTCGACGTTCTCTTTGAGGATGCTCGTCTCCTCGGCGGTGACGCCTTCGCTGAGCACCTTGACGCGATGCGGCGTGCCCCAGTTGTCGTCCACGTGACCGTCCGGGAAGACGACTTTGGTGATCGCGATCGGGCTGTTGCGCCAGCCGCCGTCGGCGAGCGTCGCGTAGACGTTGGCCATCTCCAATGGCGTGACACCGAGCGTGAGTCCGCCGAGCGCCTCGGCGGCGTAGCTGTGCAGCGGGCTCACGACCCCCATCTTGTGCGCCATTTCAGTGATCGTCGGCTCGCCCAGGTCCGCTGCCAGCTGCGCGTAGACGGTGTTGTCGGATTTGAGCGTCGCCTGGACCAGGTTGATCGTGCCGTTCTGCTCCCCTCCGAATGTTTTGACTTCGTAGGTCGGATAGCCGGTGAGCCAGCCGGGGGACAGCGTGTGCGAGTCGTAGTAGGTGCTGTTGGGATCGATGCCGCGCGATAGCGCATCCGCGAGCACGATCGCCTTGAACGTCGATCCCGGTTGGCGGTGTCCCTGCGAGGCGAGGTTGTACTGAGATGCCTCATAGCTCTGGGACTCGGCCATCGCCTCGATGTCGCCGTTGGCGGGGTTGATCGTGACGATCGCCGCCGCCGGGTCTTCGGGCTCGTTGAGCACGCCGGCGATCGCTTTGCGCGCCTGGCTTTGCATGTTCAGGTCGATCGTCGTGTGCACCTTCAACTCGCCTTGGGCGACCGTCGCCGCGCCGTAGCGTTTGACCAGCTGCTCGCGCACGTATTCGAAGAAGAAGTCCTCCTTGCGCTGCGAGTAGAAGTAGCCGCGCTTGACTTCCAGCGGCGACGACTCGGCGGCGTCGGCCTGCGCGGGCGTCACGTAGTGCAGTTCGGCCATCTTCTTGAGGACCTCGTCGCGCCTGCGCTTGGCCACCGAGGCGTCGCGGAAGGGGTTGTACTGGGAGGGCGCCTGGGGCAGCCCGGCGAGCAGCGCCGACTGCTGCAGGTTCAGCTGCGAGGCGGGTTTGTCGAAGAAGACCCGCGAGGCCGCCTGTACGCCGATCGCAGTCTGTCCGCCGAGCGTCCCGTAGGGCACGCTGTTGAGGTAGCTGGTGAGGATCGAGTGCTTGTCGTGGCGCTTCTCGTACTCGATCGCGAGCTTGGCCTCGATGATCTTCTGTTTGAGCGTGTGCTGGTCACCGCCCAGGTAGAGGTTGCGCACTAGCTGCATCGTGATCGTCGATCCACCTTGCAGGGCCTTGCCGTGCGTGATGTCCTTGACGGCGGCGCGGAATATCCCGGTCAGGTCGACGCCGTTGTTCTTGTAGAAACGCTGATCCTCGATCGCGACCGTGGCGTTCTTCAGACTGGTCGGGATGTCGCTCCAGGAGACCGGCGTGCGCAGCTCGTCGGACTGGATGAAGCCGAGCCGTGTGCCGTCGGCGGCGTAGACCTGCGAGGAGCCGCCGCCGAGGATCGGGTGCAGGCTGGCGATCGCCGGCGCCGACTGTGACACGTTGAGGACGTAGCCGACCGCGGCGATCGCGCCGACGATCAGCGCCGTGACGACAATGCCGCCGCCGATCAGCAGAAACCGTGTGGGACCTGCGCGGTTGTGCCTGCGCCGGCGCTGTCGTGCCTGTCGAGACATCTCCGAACCACCGAGATTACCGTTCCGATTGTGATTTCCTGCCACTTGGGCGGTCTCGCCCCCATCCCGTGTGCCCTCGACCATGACCCCCGACACAGCCGAGCTCGCGATCGTCGACAGCGCGGGCGAGCTTTCAGACGCGTCCGCGCCCACATCCGGCGCCGGCGCACCGCGCTCGGATGCTCCCCCCGGGCGCGCCCTCTGGCGGCGCGCGCTCGTCGCGCTTGACCTGCACGCGCTCGATCCCGCGCGCGCGACGGCCGTCCGCGATTGCTGGCGCGCGCTGTGGCGCTCGCGCCTGCTCGTCTGGGCGGCCGGCGCCGGGACGCTGTTGACCTATGGCTTCGGGCCGGTCCGCCACGCCTTCAATCCTCCCGGCCTGACGCGGGGGTTCGGCTGGCTTGGCGACCTGCTGGCCGCGCCGGCGGCTCGCTGGGACGCGTCGTGGTATCTGGTGATCGCCCACTACGGCTACCGGCCCGACCTCGGCTCCTTCACCGCGTCGCGTGCCGCGTTCTTCCCGCTGTACCCGCTCGGCATGCGCGCGCTTGGTTGGATCGGCGTGCCGCTGGTGCTCGGCGGCGTGCTGCTCTCACTCGGCGCGCTCGCGCTCGCGCTGTATGGCATCCACCGACTGACGACGTTCGAGCTGGCGAGCGCTGCACGCCCAGGTGGCCGCTCGCTGCTCGGCGCGGGCTCGCCCGGCGCGGCCGACGGCGTCGGTGCGCGGGCAGACGTGGCTCGCCTGGCCGTGATGGTCACGGCGTTCGCGCCGATGGCCTTCTACCTCTCGGCCGTCTACTCCGAGTCGCTGTACCTGGCTCTGTCGGTTGGCCTCTTCTACGCCGCGCGACAGGGTCGCTTCGCCGCAGTCGGAGTGCTCGGGGCGCTCGCCGGCGCGACGCGCAGCGCCGGCATCGTCCTGCTGCTGCCGGCGCTGATGCTGTACCTGTACGGGCCGCGCCAGGACCGCCCGCCGGACTTTCCCCTCGCCCGTGGCCTCGCGCGCCGTTACCGCCTGCGCAAGGACATCTTGTGGCTCGCGCTGGTGCCCGTGGGCCTTGCGCTGTACGTGGCGTATCTCGGCCTCGCCGGCGGCGATCCCCTCTCGCCGTTTCACGCACAGGACGTGTGGGGTCGTCACTTCGCCGGGCCCTACCTGGGCATCTGGGACGGGATCCGCGCGGCGTTGCAGGGCGCCCGACAGCTGCTGTCGGGGCAACAGGGCCATCTCTACTACCCGATCGCCGGCAACAGCGCGTTCATCAACTCCGAGCACAATCTGCTGCTGCTGGCGTTCCTGGTGGCGGCGATCGTGGCGATCGTCGGCGTGCTGCGCAGGCTCCCGCTCGCTTACGGCGCATATGTGATCGCGGCGCTCGCGCTGCCGCTCTCCTACCCCGTCACCGCGCAGCCGCTGATGTCGCTGCCGCGCTTTCTCGTCGTGCTCTTCCCGCTGAGCATCTGGTTCGCGGCGTGGCTGGCCGCGCACCCGCGCGCGCAGCGACCGGCAGTGATCGGCTCGGGCCTGCTGATGGCTTTCTTCGTCGCCCAGTTCGCCACCTGGCACTGGGTGGCCTAGCGCTGTGGACGATCTGACCTCGGCGCCTGGATCGGGTCGGCCGGCGTACGTGCCCGACAACCTTCGCGGCTCGGTTCCGCTGGACTCTCCGCGCACGTCGTGGCCGGCCTGGACCGCTCCGCTGGCGCTCGTGGCCGGGCTGGCTGTGGCGGTCGTGGGAGCTCTGCTGGTGGACTTCCCGGCGCTCGCGCTCGGGGTCGACGTATCGGCTCAGCACCTGCCCGACGGCCTGCAGATCGCCGACACCGCCGTGCAGGACGCCGGCTTCGTGCTCGTAGCGGTCTTCTTCGCGCGGCGCGGTGGCCGCTCGGCGATGGCTTGGCAGTTCGGCCTGCGCCCGACGCCGCTGTGGCGCGCGGTCGGCTGGATCATCTGGGTGGGCGTCGGCTTCGTGCTGTTCTCGCTGCTGTGGAAAGCCGTCGCCCACCCGCCGGAAGAGAAGGTGCTTGAACAGATCGGCACGGGGGTGCTGAGCGCGGCGCTGACCTGCGTGGTGGCGCCGATCGGCGAGGAGTTCCTGTTTCGCGGCTACATCTTCACCGCACTGCGCAACTGGCGCGGACCGTGGACCTCGGCCGTGATCACCGGGCTGCTGTTCGGTCTCGTCCACCTCGGCTCGGCTCCGCTGCTGGACCTCGTCCCGCTCGCCGTCCTGGGGTTTGCCCTGTGCCTGCTCTATCGCCGGACGGGATCGCTGTATCCGTGCATCGCTTTGCATTCGCTGAACAACTCGATCGCCTTCGGCAGCTTGGCCAACTGGAACTGGGACTGGCAGATCCCGCTGCTGATGGTCGGCGCCCTCACCGTCATCGCGCTGCTTGCCGTCGTGCTCACGCGGCTGGGCGTGATCTCACCCGAGCGACCGCTGACAACGTGAGCTGCTTTCACCGTCGCTGCTGACAGATAGGATCACGCCGATGAGCAAGCTCCGCCTCCTGGCCTGTCTGTCGGCGGTCTCGATCGCGCTGGCCTGCGCCGGGTCTGCGCCGGCCGCGGCGACGCCGACAGCAACCGTTTCCCCCCCGACCACGCCTGTCGCAGCTGCGCCGCCGCCGGCGTCCTCGGCGCCCGGGCAGATCAAACTCGTCGTCCAGCGCGCGTTCGGAAAGCCGCCGTTCGTGATTGCAGGGAGCAGGCTCGTCGTGCGTGGGATCGTCGTCCCGTACGTCGGTGGGCAGAAGGTGAAGGTCAGCCTCTACCGGGAAGGGCGCAAGGTCGAAGTCAGGATGGTCAGCGTGCTCGCGATCGGCAACGGCGCCGGCCAGTTTCACATCGGCTATGCCAGCGGCAGCGCCGGGACAGTGCAGGCGCGCGCCGTGCACTACGCGACGCCCGAGCAGGCGGCTTTCGCCGGCAGCTCAGAACAGGTGCACGTCGCCTCACCGGACCTCTCCGCGGGCGCGCGCGGGCCGTCCGTGCGCCTGCTGCAGTCCGAGCTGAACGCGCTGCATTTCGTCGTCCCGCTCAATGGCGACTTCGACGAAGCGACAGGACGCGCGGTGATCGCCTTTCGCAAGATGACCGGGCTGGCTCGCGTTTCGGACACGAACCTGAGCGTCTTCAAACGGCTGCAGGAGGGCGGCGGTGTCTTCCACGTCCGCTATCCCGTCGACGGCAGGCACGTCGAGGCGGACCTGACGCGGCAGGTGCTCGCCGAGATCGAACCGGGCGGCCACGTGCGCGCGCTGTACACGATGAGCTCGGGCAAGCCCTCGACGCCGACGGTGATCGGCCGCTTCAGCGTCTACTCAAAGACGCCGGGGACCAACTCCGAGGGCATGGTCGACTCCAACTACTTCATCCGCGGCTATGCGATCCACGGCTACGCCGAAGTGCCGATATACGCGGCCAGTCACGGCTGTCTGCGCGTCCCGATTCCCAACGCGGCAGCGATCTATGGCTGGGTGCAGCAGGGAACGCCGGTGGACGTGTACAACGAGAGCGGCGGCGGCAGCCACCGCGTGAATAGCAACGCCGGGCCCTGAAGCGCGCGACGGCCGGCGCGTAGAGACGAAGTCGCTGGGACGGGCGCGAGCCCTGCTTGCTAGAGCCTGACGCGGATCACGCGCACGAGGAAGCCGAGCCCGAACCCGTACACCAGCAGCGTGAGCAGCAGGTTGATGGCGTGAATCAGCCACTGGCTGCTCGTCGTGTCGGTCGCCGCGGAGAACGGCGAGGTGATCGCGTCAGACGCTTCGTCGATCACCTTGCGCGCGGTGCTCTTGCCCGAGGGCGTGCTCGCGGTTGCTCGGCCTGACGCGGGATCCACGGTCGTCGTGCGCGTTTCACCGTTGAGCTTTTCCTGCTGGTGCGTGGAGGCGTTGCTGGTCTCGTTGATCGCGAACAGCGCAAACGACGCGATGACGATCAGACACAGCACGAAGGAGGCCAGGCGCAGGGCGCTGGCGAGCGGCAAGAGCACATCGCTAGATTAGATCTCCACATGGACGCTCTGGCCGAATGTTCCAGCGAAGGCGCAACGGCCCGCGAGCGTCTGATCGAGGAGCTTCGCGAGCACGCCTTGGTGCTCGGCGAGGTGACGCTGACGAGCGGGGCGACGGCTCAGTACTACGTCGATGCCAAGCGCGCGATCCTGCGCCCGCCGGGCTTCGCCGCGCTGGCCTCGCTGCTGGCCGCGCAGGTCTTCGACTGGCAGGGCACGGCGGTCGGCGGCCTGACGATGGGCGCTGACGCCGTGGCGTGCGCTGCACTGGCCGGAGGCGCTCGCGTGAAGGCGTTCTTCATCCGCAAGGAGGCCAAGCACCATGGGCTGCAGCGTCGCATCGAGGGTCCGCCGCTGACCCCCGAGGATCGTTGCGTGGTCGTCGAGGACGTCGTCACGACGGGAGGATCGACGTTGACGGCGATCGAGGCGCTGCACGAGGCCGGCCAGCAGATCTGCGGGGTGATCAGCGTGCTCGACAGGCTCGCGGGCGGAGGCGTGACGATCGAACGCGAAGCAGGCGCGCCGTACGTGGCGTTGACGACGATCGACGACCTCTACCCGGACCGCCCCGACCGTCCCGACCGCACCTCCGGCTGAGTGGTGGCGCCCAGCGAGATCGCTGTGACGGTTCGCGCCACGACGGTCGATGACGTGCCGAGGCTGCTCGAGCTGTTCGCTGCGCTCGCCGACTACGAGCAGCTTGCAGACGAGCTGCACGCGACCGAGGAGCAACTGCGCGAGGCGCTGTTCGGACAGCGCCCGGCGGCCGAGGCGCTGATCGCCGAGCGCGGCTCTGAGTCCGTCGGCTACGCGCTGTTCTTTCCGACGTTCTCGAGCTTTCTCGCCACGCGCGGGATCTGGCTGGAGGATCTGTTCGTGCTCCCTGCGCACAGAGGCGCGGGAGTTGGGCGCGCGTTGCTGGCGGCGGTCGCCGCCCGCGTGCCCGACGCCGGCGGGCGCCTCGAGTGGTGCGCGCTTGACTGGAACGAGCTGGCGCTGGGCTTCTACCGCGGCATCGGCGCGCGGGCGATGGATCAGTGGACGACGCTGCGCCTGCACGGCGAGCCGCTGGCGCGCCTGGCGGCGGAGTCGGCCGATCGCCGCTAGGTAGCCTTCTCAGCGTCCGCGGGCGCGCCCTCGTAGTCCAATGGATAAGACGACCGCCTCCTAAGCGGTAGATCCAGGTTCGACTCCTGGCGGGGGCATCAGCGCGAAAGCCCTGCTCAGAGGCGCCTTTCCCGTCGCTGCGCCTGACTGTCGCAGAGCGCTATACGAGAGCTGCGCCGGCCCCACTGCCAGCTACTGCCAGGAAGCTGCGCACATGGCGGATGGAACCCCTCGCAGGGTGGGCACTCGTCGTGCCCGTGCGGCGGTAGGCCAGGCATAGTGAGATCGTCATGCCCGGTACCGCGATCACCTACGACCCGCGAGAGGCGAGCCTCGTCGTCAAGGGCTTTGGACCGCTCTTGACGGAGGGGTCCGGCTCTTTCGTGGCACCCGTCTCCGTCGTGGAGGATCTGACTCTCACGGAACTGAGGCACGCGCTGCGCGGGTGGGCCGAGGACTACGACCAGGACGATCCGCGACTTGACGTCAGCGACGACAGCCCCGAGCACTTCGGGGAGCAAAGCCTTGTGCGCTCCACCGACGTGGGGCTTGAGGCGGGCGAACTCGTGATTCGCGCGCGCCTTCCCAGCCGATCAACCACCCGCCCAAAAGGACCTAATCACGCTGCTGCGTCCCCTCTTGCAACGGCGACGAGCAACCGTGAGGCGGGTGGTGGTTGACGAGATGCCGGGCTATTGGATCGTGACCGTGAGCATCGAGTGGCCTCGTCCAGGCGCACGCGTTCGTGAGGCGCTCGATCTTGCGGATGACGTGGCGGCGCTGTGGCGCAATGCGCACCGTGGCGAAGGTGTCAAAGTGCGCCCACGACTCCCAGACTCGCGTCTACCCCAGCCCCCGTCAATGATCGGATGCGTCGCACAGGCCATGATGCGCCAAGCCGACACCCGTCCGCTGCTTGGACCTGTAGCTCCAACGCCACCTTCCAGAGGAGACGCTAATGACACCGCAAACGCCCGCTTCCGATGCTACCGCGCCTGGTGAGCCGCTCGCAGCAGCCGTGCCGAGCACGATCAAGACGCGGCATCACTTGACTAGAGCGGTTCGCCTTAGTCCGGCCGAAATCAGACGCGCGACGCGTGAGGTCGAGGGCTTCAACGCCAAGCTCGCCGTCGTGATCACGCACGCCGTGGGGTCGATGGCAATGGCTTATGTCTTCTGCCTGATCGCATAACGAGCCTCCCGGCAATTCTCATCCAGGCTGGCGTCTTGACCACCTCCGATGTGCCCAAGTTCCTCACGAAGCCGGGGCTGATCCTGATCGTCGCATGGATCGCGCAGACGTTTATCCAGCTCGTCCTCTTGTCGATCATCATGGTCGGACAAGACGTTCAGTCGATCGCTTCCGATGCTCGCTCAGAAAACACGTTCAAGGACACCCAGGCGATCCTTGATGCGCTGAATACGGAAACCAAGGGCGGACTGCGCACGATCCTCGAAGCGGTCGAAGGGCGGGCTAAGACGACCTACTAACCCGTGGCAGTAAATAGAGGTCCTGCGGCGTAGGTGACGTGGCGCTCATGGAAGTAGCGGGCGACGAGTCTGGGTTGACGTTGGCGGCTGCGC
>JADGPP010000161.1 GCA_017882375.1 Solirubrobacteraceae bacterium
ACGCGCGCGGTCGAGATCCTCCAGGCCGCGGGCGAAGAGGCGGGGCTGCCGCAGCACGCTCTCCAGGTGATCCCCGACCCGACGCTCGACGTCTCCCAGTATCTCTTCCACCACCCCGATGTTGACTTCATCTGGACCACCGGCGGGCCGAAGGCGGTCCAGGCCACCAACGAGGCCGGCAAGCCATGCCTCGGCGTCGGCTCGGGGAACGCGCCGGTCTACGTGCACCGAAGTGCCGACCTGCGCATGGCGGTGGTCGACATGCTGATCTCCAAGACCTTCGACGCGTCGGTCATCTGCCCCGCGGAGCAGACCTGCGTAATCGACGACCCGGTCTATGACGAGATGCTCGCCGAGTTCGAGCGCATGGGGGCGCAGGTGCTGAGTGATGCAGAGGTCGCGCTCCTCTGCGAGCACATCGTCGCCGAGGACGGCGCGATCGAGCTGGCAGCGCTCGGGCAGTCGTGCCTGAATCTGAGCAGCATCGCTGGCTTCCACGTGCGTCCCGACACGAAGGTGCTGCTCGCGCCGCTGCCGTCGGACCTGGACGCTCTGGCCCTCCATCCGCTCCTCCAGGAGAAGCTGATGCCGGTGCTCGGTGTGGTCCGCTCGCCGTCGGTCGAGCACGCGATCGACGCCTGCGTGCTGGTGACCGAGCACGGTGGCCTTGGCCACACCTCCGCGGTCTACGCGCGCGATGAGGAGGTCTCAGGCCGCTTCGCGCTGGCGATCCGGACCGGCCGGATCCTGGTCAACGCGCCGACGGCGGTGGGCGCGCTCGGTGGTATCTACAACGCGATGACCCCGACGTTCTCGCTCGGCTGCGGCACGTGGGGCGGCTCGCACACGACCGAGAACATCAACTACCGCAACCTCCTCAACGTCAAGGCCGTCTCCCATCGCCAGGCGCCGCCGCAGTGGTTCAGGGTGCCCTCCGACACCTACTTCAACCCCGGCTCGCTCGAGAGCCTGCGCGAGCTGGGAGTCAAGCAGGCGCTCGTCGTCACGGATCCCCGCTGCGAGGCGGTCGGTATGGTCGACGAGGTCCGGCGCTACCTCGGGGATGCGGCCGTGCACGTGTTCGCTGACGTCGAGCCCGAGCCACCGGAGGCGCAGGTACGCGCCGGCGTCGAGGTGCTGAAGCGATTGAACCCGGACACGATCGTCGCGATCGGGGGCGGCTCGGTGATGGACGCCGCGAAGGGCATGCGGCTCTTCTACGAGGGCCCGGAGCTGCAAATGCGCGAGCTGGCGCTGCCGTTCCTCGACGCCCGCAAGCGCGTCGCGCGCTACCCCGAGACCGAGCACCGGGTGAGGCTCGTCGCGATCCCGACGACGGCCGGCACCGGCTCGGAGGTCTCGCCGGCGGCCGTGATCACGGTGGGCGAGCGCAAGGTGACGCTCGTCGACTACTCGCTCGTCCCCGACATCGCGATCGTCGAACCGAACCTGACCGCCTCGATGCCGCCGCAGGTGACCGCCGACAGCGGCGTCGATGCGCTCACCCACGCGCTCGAGGCGGGCGTCTCGATCTTCGCCTCTCCCTACACCGATGCCTTCGCGATGCAGGCGATCAACATGATCCTGCACAACCTCCCGCGCGCCTATGCCGAGGGCAGCGACATGGAAGCGCGCACGGCGATGGCGAACGCGGCGACGATCGCAGGGCTCGCGTTCTCCAACGCGTTCGTGGGCGTCTGCCATGCGCTGGCCCACGCCGTCGGAGCCCGCTTCGGCGTGGCACACGGCCGTGCCAACGGCATCTTCTTGCCGCACGTCTTGCGCTACAACGCGTCGCTGCCGAGCAAGTTCATGCCGGCGCCGAGCTACACGACCTACGTCGCGCCCGAGAAGTACGCACAGATCGCATACGTCTTCGGCCTCTACGGCAAGGGTGAGGAGGAACGGCGCGAGCGGCTCTTCGCGCGCGTGGACGAGCTGCTGGACGCCGTTGAGATCCCGCGCTCGCTGGCCGAGGCCGGCGTGCCGCAAGATGAGTTCGAGGCGGCGCTGCCCGACCTCGCCCGCGCCGCGTTTATGGACCCGAGCGTGCGCACGAACCCGCGCATACCGATGGTCGCCGAGCTCGTGGACCTGCTACGCGCCGGGTATGCCGGCCGGCCTGCCTGAGCCGCCTTCGACGTCAGGCCGCCGCTCTGGCTTCGACGTCGACCGGGGGCGCAGCCGCGCCAGGACCTCGAGCTCATGCTCGAAGGCGTCAATGATCCTCTCCGGATCGGGGACCACGCCGGCGTCAACTCGCAGTCCGACCGTGACCGCGCCGTTGTAGCTGAAGATGCTCACCCCCAGCCCGATGGGGCCGGCGGCCGGCACCCAGACGACGATGCCAGCTATGCGGGTACCCGCGAAGTAGATTGGCTGGCGTGGCCCCGGCACGTTGGTCATCACGGCGGTGCTCTTGGATGAGAAGAGGTCTATCAGCGGCTTCTCGACCTGCGGCGGGGTGAGTCCGATCAAGCCGAGGATCCCGTAGGCCAAAGCGCCTTCAGGCGAGTGCTTGATCGAGTCCATCCGGCGGTGCACCTCTTCGAGTCGCTGGCGCTGGCCCCGCATGCCGACGGGCAGCTCCAGGTAGACGAGCCCGAAGTGGTTGCCGAGCTCGCGCGGGAGCGGCTCGTCAGGTGGGCGCAGGTTGAACGGGATCGTCGCCCGCAGCTCGTCGACGAGGCTGTGCCGGCGGACCAGGTAGCGATGGAGCGCGCCCGTCATCGCGGCGACGAGCACGTCGTTGACCGTCGTGCCGGTCGCGTGGCCGATCGCCTTGACGTCCTCAAGCGCGATGCGCTCGGTCCAGGTCACCTTCTGGGCCCCGCTCAGCTCGCCGCTGAGCACCGTCTTCTGGTCCGGAAGCGTGAGCAGCAGCCGGCGCAGGGCGCGGGCATCGGCCGCGGTGCGCGACGCGAGGGCGCGCAGCTGGGGCCGCGGGTGGGTCAGGAGCCCGAAGCCCTCGTGCATGGCGGCCTCGGCCAAGTGCGCGCCAACCGTCAGCGGGCGCGCGAGGGCATCGAGGGGTCCGTGAGCGGCTCCTCGGTCACCCTCCGGCTGGATCCCAGCATCCGGCTGCTCGTCGGTCATCGAGAGCAGCACCCGCGCGAGCGCAATCCCGTCGGCGATGCAGTGGTGCATCCGCCAGACCAGTGCCATCCCGGCCCCGTAGCCGTCGACGAAGTAGAGGTCCCACAGCGGCTTGGAGCGGTCGAGCGGAGTCGAGATCAGGTCTCCGATGAACTCCTGCAGCGCGAGCCTGTCGCGCGGCGCCGGGAGGGCGAGGTGGTGGACGTGCCTGTCGAAGTCGAAC
>JADGPP010000162.1 GCA_017882375.1 Solirubrobacteraceae bacterium
GATCATCGGTAAGCCGTGTGCGGGAAAACCGCACGCACGGATTGAAAGGGGAATGGGGAAACGGGCCATCTTGGCACCGCGCCCCTGACTACCAATGGCCGATCTCAACCGACTAGCCCATCGGCTGGTCAAGGAAGCCACGGAGCCCCGCGAGGAGCCTTCTCAGACGCAGGTCAACGGGCGTAAGGGAGGCTTAAAGGGCGGCAAAGCGAGGGCCGAGAAGTTGTCGGCCGAGAAGCGAAGAGAGATCGCCCAGAGGGCCGCTGAGGCTCGCTGGGCGCGCAAAGACTGACCAGCTTGGTCTAGCGGCTCACCAAAAACGGGTTGAGCCCGTCGTCGCACCGCTCGGTCACTAGTGCATCCCAATCCTGCTCCGTCAAAGGGCACTCGATGAGTTCCCAGAACTCCCGCAGGTTCAAGCACAGTTGCTTGCCCATCAATCGACCCAGACCGTCGTCGATCTCCTTGGCGCTGTGCGAGATCCGCGTGACGAGCGTCGTGACCCCGCCGACCTGCTTGCGGAACATGTGATGGTGGCTCTCGTCGCGCTCCATGCCCTTCGCTTCAAGGGCTGACGCGACCGTAGCCGCCCGTTGCGTAGCCATCCGGCTATCGGCGCTGCAGGTACCTAAGTTGCTCTTCGAGCGCGAACGAGAGACTCTCTTGCGCTTCGAGTACCTCTTGGTGCTCCTTCTGCGCCCGCGCGAGATCCTGCACGGCGTCGAGCGGCGCGGTTCCAGTACCAAAGATCCCGGTTACCGGATCTGCGACGGTAAAGAGCAGGCCGCCGTCCTCGGTGCGGCTGCTCTCGACAACCAGGGCCTCGCGGGCGGGGGCCTCGTAGTTCGCTTCCGACCCCGGCGGCGTGACTTCGGCGGCCGCAACCGATGGTGATGCGGTTACGACGCCTGTGATGTCGATCGCGCTCATGAGTCCTCCTCCTCTGGCTCTCCTGGCCGTTTCAGCTTTCCGTATAGCTCTTCGTGTTGTCCGAGGTTTTGGTTGAGTGCCTGCAGTAGGTCGAAGACGAGTGTTGGTGGGATGCGCACTCGTGCGACTACCTGAACCGCCATCGCCCCCGGCCCGGCCGCGTAGGGCTGGTTGATGCAGAAGTCGATCGCAAAGTCGTAGGGCGTGTTCCAGACGCTCACGACATTCGCGTAGAACCCGGCGATCTTGTCCGGCGGAACGTTGAGCTGGACTTGGGGCTGAGGCTGTTGGGACATGGTGTGCGGGCAGTCCCAACCGGTCCTCGACGGGTCGGCGGCTCCGGGAGGGACCTCTTCGGAGTCTAGACCAGCCAATCGCGGTTCGCAATAGGGAAGTGTTAGCCAGAGGCAATTGTTTCCGGCCGATCCGTCAAGCATAATTGGTCAGTATGAACCGCTTGAGCACGGAGAAGCGCGCCCAGATCATCGGGTGCTTGGTCGAGGGCAACAGCATTCGCGCCACGGTGCGCATGACCGGCGCGAGCAAGAACACGATCACCAAGCTGCTGATCGATCTTGGCGAAGCCTGCGCGACCTTTCAGGACCGCGAACTGCGCGACCTCGGATGCAAGACCCTGCAACTGGACGAGATATGGGCCTACTGCTACGCCAAGCAGAAGAACGTCCCTGACGAGTTCCAGGGCACGCCGGGCTATGGCGACGTTTGGACGTGGACAGCGATCTGCGCGGACACGAAGCTGGTTCCGTCGTGGCTGGTAGGCGAGCGCACGACAGCCGATGCCTTCGTGTTTCTGATGGACCTCAGGACGCGCCTGGCAGACCCTCACGTCCAACTGACGAGCGACGGCTGGCGGGCATATGAGGCCGCGATTCGCTGGTCGTTCGGCACCGATGTCGATTGGGCCGTGCTGCGTAAGACCTACGGTCAGGACACCGAGGAACGCCGCTACAGCCCCGGCATTTGCACCGGCATGGACATCGCCGTCAAGAATGGCGACCCCGACCTAACGAAGATCAGCACATCCTACGTAGAGCGTCAGAACCTCACGATGCGCATGGGAATGCGTCGATTCACACGCCTTACCAATGGCTTCAGCAAGAAGGTCGAGAACTTGGCGCACGCGGTCAGCCTCCACCACTGCCACTACAACTTCGCGCGGGTCCACCAGTCGCTGACGATCCAAGACGAGGACGGTAAGAACGTCAAGCGGACCCCGGCGATGGCCGCTGGCGTGACCGATCACGTCTGGACCTTGAAGGAGATCGCGGAGCTACTCGATTGAAACTGACCCACTACCCGTTCTCGCGGAGCGGTAGCCATCGTATATACGGCGTAAATACCATGGCTATCGCTGCATGCGAATTAGAGGCCGCGCTTCGGCGCGCGGTATATACGACTGCTATCGGTGCGCGCGGGGGAAGTCGCGGTGTGGCTCGCGGTATAGACCATCGCTATCGGTGCGTGCGGATCTAGGTCGGCGGGCCGGCGTCGGGTATATACGATCGCTATCACTCTTTGAGAAGTAGATCGAGTAGGGTCCTCGCCATGCGCGCGGTCGTCATCACCAAGCACGGCGGCCCCGGCGTGCTGCAGGTGCACGAGAAGCCCGACCCGGCGCTCGGCCCGGGCGAGGTGCGCATCGACGTCGCCGCTGCGGGCATCAACTTCGCCGACGTCATGGCGCGCATGGGGCTGTACCCCGACGCGCCGAAGACGCCGTGCGTCGTCGGCTACGAGGTGGCCGGCACGATCCTCGAGCTCGGCGAGGGCGTGGCGGGGCTCAGCCATGGCCAGCGCGTGTTCGCCGGCACGCAGTTCGGCGGCTACGCCTCACAGGTCTCCGTCCCCGCGTCAGACGTCCTCGCGCTACCCGACGAGCTCAGCTTCGAGCAGGGCGCCGCGATCCCCGTCAACTACGCCACCGCGTGGGCCGGGCTGGTCGGCTACGGCAACCTGCAGCCGGGCGAGCGCGTGCTCGTTCATTCCGTCGGCGGCGGTGTCGGCATCGCCGCCACGCAGATCGCCAAGCGCATCGGCGCAGAGGTGATCGGCACGGCCTCGCCGGGCAAGCACGAGCGGATCAGGGAGCTGGGCGTCGACCAGGCGATCGACTACACGCGCAGCGGCTGGGAGCGCGGGGCCGGGCGCTTCGACGTGATCCTCGACGCCATCGGCGGCAAGAGCTTTCGCACCGGGTAACTATTCAGGTGCTGCTGGCTTCAGTCTGTGGCCCAGCGGCGGTATGCGGCAACGAGGCGTGAGGTAGCTGCGTCTGCGTTGATGTTGATATCGA
>JADGPP010000044.1 GCA_017882375.1 Solirubrobacteraceae bacterium
ACGGATGGCTACGCTGACAGCTGTGCTCTGATCGGAGGAGGCGGACGTGGCTGGGCCCGTTGTGTGTGTCGTCGGAGCCGGTACCGCCGGCTTGGAGGGTCTTTTCTCGGCGCGTGAGGCGCTCGGCGTCGAGGCCCAGCTGCGACTGGTCGCGCCCGACAGCGAGTTCCGCTACCGGCCAATGGACGCCCGTGCGCTCTTCAGACCCGCCCAGGAGCGCGGCGTCGCGATCGCCGAGCTCGCGGCGCAGGCGGGCGCCGACTGGGTGGCAGACCGCGCGGTGGCCGTCTCGGAGGCAGATCGCGAGGTGCTCACGCGTGACGGCGACACGGTCGGCTTCGACTATCTGCTGCTCGCCCTTGGCGGGCGCTCGCGGCGCGCGCTGCGCCAGGGACACGTCTGGGAGCGCGGCAGTGATCCGGGCTTCCTCGACGAGACCATCGCGGGCATCGCCGCAGGTGAGCTCGGAAGCGTCGCGATCGTCGTTCCTCGCGGCGCCCGTTGGTCGCTGCCCGCCTACGAGCTCGCTCTTGTCCTGGCGTGGACGGCCGCTGCAACCGACGCCCAAGTCACGCTGATTACCGCCGAGGAGCATCCTCTCGCTGCGCTCGGCCCCGCCGTCACAGACACCGTCACCCGCGAGCTGGAGGCGGCGGGCGTCAAGACGATCACCGGCGTCGAGCCGATCGATCGGCCCCGCCACGATCCCGAGCCGCCCGAGCCCAGTCACCTCGTGCTCGTGCCCGAGCAACCGGCCGATCTGACAGGCTCGCTGGTCGGGAGACCGAGCGATCCCGCCCGCGTGGGCCTGGGCGCCGGTTCGCAGGCCGAGTTCGATCGATTGATCTCGCTGCCGACGGTCGACGGACCGTACCTCGCCGGAGTGGCGACCGATGCAGCCGGGTTCATCGAAGTCGACGACGGACTGCGCGTTTGCGGCTGCGAACGCGTGTGGGCCGCCGGCAGCTGCATCGCCGCAGCGCTCGAGCACAGCGCGCTCGCTGCCGGGCAGGCCGACGCAGCGATCGCCGCGATCGCCGGCGTTGCCGGCGTCAGCCCCGCCGACGCATCCGGCGCGCCCGAGCTCACCGGCATGCTCCTGACCGGCCAACGCGAGCAGTGGCTCGACGAGAACCCTCCGGAAACGCGCCAGCCTTCCACGCGCTGTCTGTGGTGGCCGCCGGGTCGGGCGGTCGGGCGGACGCTCGCAAAGCAGATAGCTGCGTGGGACCCTTCGGTTCACGAGGCCCTGCCAGGCCAAGCCGGCGGCGTACCGATCCACACGCCGATCGCGCTGGGTTGCAGCAGAACCCCCTCGAAGAACGCGAGCGCTGCAGTCAGTCCCGGCCTGCGAGCGGCAAGGCTGCGCGACATCGAGAACCGCCAGCTGATGACGATCAGGCGACGGGAGGAGAGCGCCAACGTCGAGCTGCACGCGCTCGACGCCAAGTTGCAGTCGCTCGCCGCGCACCAGCGAGAGGCGATCCGCGAGCTCCAGCAGCATGGCTACCTCGTTCGTCACCACGCTTGAGCGGCCGGACGCAGCCCCACGCGAGCCCACGTGTAGGACCAGAGCGCATCGGGCGAGGTTGGTCTCGCCGCGGCGGTGCGCGCAAGCCAGCCGCCGACGCCCGGCGCTCGTGAGCGCCCAATGATCGCGGCTCATCCTGCGCAAGTGCTGCAAGGCGGCTTCGACGAGGACACTCAGCAGTGGCGTCATGTTCCGCGTCGCGTGTGCCGCGTGCATGAAGCCGAGGTGTTCGGCGATCCGGATCAGGGAGACGGGACACAACGAGCATTCGGTCAGGCCAGAGCAATGGCCGATAGACAGACTACGAGTACGCTACCGCCTGATTGCAGATTCGAACCAGCGTCAGGCAGCGAAGCGATAGCCGACGCCAGGGTCGGTCACGATGTAGCGAGGACCCGCGGGATCCTCCGGCTCGATCTTGGCACGCAGGCGTGCGATGTGAGTGCGCAACGGCTGGATGTCCTCCACATACTCCGCCCCCCAGACCTCGGCGATCAGCTTGCGGTGTGTCATCAGCCGGCCGCGGTTGCGCACGAGCACGCGCAGCAGCTCGAACTCGATCGGCGTGAGGTGAACGGGCTGTCCGTCGCGTCGCACGATGCGCCCGGCCAGGTCGATCTGCAGCCCGTCGACGACGACGCTCGGCTCCTCCTCCGCCGGCGCCGCCCTGCGCAGCGCCGCCTGCAGACGCGCGACCAGCTCGCGCGCGCCGAATGGCTTGGTGATGTAGTCGTCCGCGCCGGCCTCAAGCGCCCTGACCTTCTGCTCCTCTTCGCCCATCGCCGACAGCACGAGGATCGGCATCTCACTCCACTCGCGCAGCCTGCGCGTCACCTCGACGCCGTCGCCGTCGGGCAGCACCAGATCGACGATCGCCGCGTCCGGCGGACGCACGGCCGCCAGGTCGAGCGCCTCCGTGGCCGTTTCCGCGGGTACCGCCTGAAAGCCCGCCTCGCGCAGCACCACTTTCAGCGCACGCACGATCTGCGGCTCGTCGTCGACGACCAGCACGCGCGGCGGCGCGGCGGGAGTCGGCTTGGGCTGCGCGCTCACGCGTCCGGCGCTCGCTCGCCGGGCGGCGCGGCGGCCCGCGCCTGCGCCCGCGCCGAGGATGCCTGCGCAGCGAGCTGCCCGTCGCCGGCATCGTCTGTTCGGCGTCCGCTCGCGGTCTCGCTCAGCGGCAGCTCGAACACGAACGAGGCTCCCTGTCCGGGCAGCGACTCGACGTGCAGCGAGCCGGAGCTGGCCTGCGTGAAGCCGCGTGCGATCGCCAGGCCGAGGCCCGAGCCGCGATGCCCTCCGCTGGTCGTCCCCGCGCGGTAGAACGGCTCGAACACACGCTCCAGCTGCGCCGGAGGGATGCCCGGGCCGCGATCGACGATGCGCACGATCACGCGCCCGCCGGACGGGCGCCCGTCGCCCGCGCGATCGGCCGCGGTGGCGTCACCGGTGCTCGACGGTTGACCGCTCGGCGCGCGCGCCAGGCCGCGCACGGCGCGCGCACGCACCGACACGGGGTGACCGCCGGAGTGCCGGCGCGCGTTCTCCAGCACGTTCACGAACGCCCGCTCCATCTGCACCGGGTCGACGCTGACGAGCGGCAGCTCGCGGTCGATCGACAGGCTGAACTCCTCCGGGCCGGCCGCCAGCTCGGCGAGCGCGGTGCGAATCAGCTCCTCCACCGACGTCCAGTCGCGCCGCGGCTCGGCGGCGCCGGCTTCCAGGCGTGTGAGGTCGAGCAGGTTGTCGACCAGGCGCGACAGCCTGCGCGCCTCCTCCTGAATCACCTCCGCCATCTCGGCGCGCTCGGACTGGGTCAGCGACGGTGAGCCGATCGCCTCCCCGGCCGCCGAGATCGCCGTCAGCGGCGAGCGCAGGTCGTGTGAGACGGCGCGCAGCAGCGCCGTCTTGACCGTGTCGGCGCGGCGCAGCGCCGCCGTCTCGACGACGTCGCCGAGCAGTCGCTCGCGCTCCAGCGCGGCGCTCAGCAGCGCCTCCAGCGCCGGCACGACGCGCTCCTGCAGGCGACGCAGGCTCGCCTCGGATGTGTCCGCGCCGACCAGCAGCGTGCCCAGCCGGCTCGTGCCGTCGCGCAGCGGGAACGCGACGCTGCGCTCGTCGCCCTCGACCGCCTCCATCTCGATCGCCGCCGAGCCGAGCTCCAGCGCCTGGGCGAGTCGCGCCGCCGCCGTCGGCAGCGCCTCGCCGAGGCTCTCGCCGCGCAGCAAGAGCCGCGCCATCTCGGCCGCCAGATCGGCCTCGCGCCTGCGCGCGTCGGCCTCGCGAGCGCGAGCGCGCGTGATCTCGGCCACCGAGCTCGCCAGTCCGGCGACGACCAGGAAGGCGATCAGCGCGACCCAGTTGCTCGACTGGCGGATCGTGAAGCTGCCGACCGGCTCGATGTGGAAGAAGTTCAGCGCCGCCGCGCTGAGCACCGCTGTGCCGACCCCCAGCCAGCCGCCCCACGTCACCGACACGATCAGCACCGCCGGCAGGTACACGACCGACAGCGACACCACCGGCGCCACGTGCTTGAGCGGGTACACGATCAGCGTGCACAGCGCGACCGACAGCACCGCGGCGATCACGCCGACGCGCCGCGGCGGCGGATCTGACTCCAGCAGGAAGCCCAGGGGCGAGGACATCGACACGTCAGCGTAATACCGCGCCGGGCGGCCGTCCGTCCGGGTGCCGCCGGCGCGCTCAAGCTCGCTGGCGGCGGGGCCGAGGGAATCAGATAGTTGTCAACCCCCCAAACGCGCGCACTCTCGAGCGGGCCCGGCTACGGCTGCCCGGGCTGCGCCTGCCCGATTTCGCCACAAGGTCTGTGCTCGGCCCGCTGTTGCTCGCCTGCACGCTCGCCGCGCCAGGCGCATTCTCCGCGGACGCGTCGGCGGCGCTGAGCCCGTCCGAATACACGGTCAGCTCGCTGTGCTCGGCCCCGGCCCCCGAACACGCCGGCTGTCTCGGGCTACGTCTCGTCGCGCGCGAGCCGCTCGCCCAGCCCGGCGCGCGAGCCCGGCCGGACGCTTCGCAAGCGCCGGCAACCGAAGCGGCGCCGACGCCGCCCGGCGAACCAGGCGCGCCGACGGCCGGCGAACCGCTGTCCGGAGAAGGCCCGCCGACGCCGGCGACGGAATTCACCAAACCGAACAGGAAAGCGCTCACGCCGGCCAACCTGCTGACCGCGTACAGCCTCCCCGGCGCGGCGCCGCCGAGCACGCAGACGATCGCGGTCGTCGACGCCTACGACAGCGCGACGATCGCCGCCGACCTGCAGGTGTTCGACAGCCAGTTCGGCCTGCCGGCGTGCAGCGAAGCCAACGGCTGCTTTCGCAAGGTCAACCAGAGCGGCAAAGCGTCGCCGCTGCCGGCCTCCAGCGGCGAACTGGAACGCGGCTGGGCGCAGGAGATCGCGACCGACGTCGAGGTCGCCCACGGCATCTGTCCGGCCTGTCGCATCCTGCTCGTCGAGGCTCAGTCCAACCTCAACAGCAACCTCTACGCGGCCGAGCAGACGGCCGCCTCGCTGGGCGCCACCGAGATCTCAAACTCGTGGGGCGGCGGCGAGCCCAGCAGCGACAGCTCGGCGTTCAACCACCCCGGCGTCGTCATCACGGCCTCCTCCGGCGACTACGGCTATCTGAACTGGTTCTCCGAAGCCCCCGAATCCGCCGAATCCGCCGACTATCCCGCCAGCTCGCCGAACGTGGTCGCCGTCGGCGGCACTCGGCTGAGCCTCAACGCGAGCACCAAGGCGTGGGAAGGCGAGACGGTGTGGAACGACGGCGGCATGACCGGCGGGAAACTCAAGGGAGCAGGCGCCGACGGCGGCGGATGCAGCGTGCCGTTCACCGCGGCCCCGTGGCAGCAGAGCCTGTCCAACTGGGCGTTGGTCGGCTGCGGCTCGGCCCGGGCCGTCGCCGACGTGTCGGCCGACGCCGATCCGTACACGGGCGTCGCCGTGTACGACTCGACTGAAACCGAAGGCAACAAGGGCTGGGCGACGATCGGCGGCACGAGCGTTGCCGCGCCGATCGTCGCGTCGGTGTTCGCGCTCGCCGGAGGCGCGCACGGAGTCTCCTATCCCGCGCGCACGCTGTACGAGAACGCGCTGCAGTCCCCCGGCTCGCTGCACGACGTGACCGTCGGCTCAAACGGCGAATGCCTCAAGCCGTTCGAAAAAGGCCCGGGCACGTCGGGGTGCACGACCGCCGAAGAGGCGCAGACGTGCTTCGTGCACGCGATCTGCCTCGCCGGCAGCGGCTATGACGGCCCGACCGGCGTGGGCACGCCCAACGGCGTCGCCGCGTTCGCCCCGCTGGGCACGATCTCCGGCGCGGTCGAAGAAACCGGCGAAGCCGTGACGAGCGGCGGCTCCGGCGCAACCGAAGCGCAGCCGCCGAGCGGTACCAGCGCGCCCGGCACGATCGCCCCGCCGGCAACGGCCGCGACGCCGGCCAAACCGGTCGTCTCGGCGCTCAGCCTCACGCGCAACGCGAAAGCGGCGCTGCACCACAGGCGTCCGAAGCTGTCGAAGGTCGGCTTCGCCTTCACGCTCAACGCCGCCGCGCGGGTACGCGTGACGATCTACCGGCGCGTGCGCGTCCACGGGCGCATGCAATGGAAGGCCGTCTGCGCGCCGACCACGATCGTCGCCTCGCGCGGCGCGCAGAGCCGCCGGCTCAGCGGCAGCGTGGCGCTCTCGGCAGGTCAATACCGCCTGACGCTCCAGCCCGAGCGCGGAGCCGCCAGGTCGATCGCCTTCCGCGTCGCCTGAGCGCATTCCCGGCGATGCAAGCGCGCCTGCACGCGCGCCGATCGCTTGTGCTCGCGGCATCCCCTGGCTAGCTTGGCCTGTCCATGTCCACGCCGCGGCCACGACCCACGCGCGTCGCCAGGCGGCGCGCCCGACGCGAGCGCCGGCGCCGTCGCGCCCTGCACACGCTCGCCGGCGCGCTGGTCATCGCCGGCGGCGCGAGCATCGCGATCGGCTCGGCGGCCTCGGGCTCGACGCCCGGATCGCTGGAAGGCAAGATCTCGGCAACGCAATCGCGCGAAGGCGAGGTGCGCTCGGGCATCCACGCCGACAGCCACCAGATCGCCGGCTTCGAAGGCAACATCGAGGACCTGCAGACGCGCCTGTCGGCGCTCGAATCGAGTCTCAGCATCGAGCGCAACCTGCTGGCCAGCATCCGCTCGCAGCTGAGCGTCGCGCGCACGCGCCTGGCCGCGCTGCAGGTGCAGCTGGTGCACGACCGCAAGGTGCTCGTCGCCCAGGTGGTCGCCTCCTACGAGGCGCCGCCGCCGGACATCGCCACGGTGATCCTCCAGGCGCACGGCTTCGCCGACCTGATCGAGCGCGTCAACGACCTGCGCGCGATCTCGCGCGAGAACGCCTCGGCGACCACGCAGGTCGCCCAAGCGCAGAAGGCCGTCAGCGCGCAGGCCAAGCATCTCGCCCAGCTGGAGTCCACGCACGCCGCCGAGACGCACTCCGTGCTCGTGCAGCGCGACGAGGTCGCCCAGCTGCGCCTGGCGCTGGTCAAGCGCCAGCTGCAGTTCGTCGGCGCGCGCAGCCGCAAGAGCGCCGAGCTCGAAGAACTGCAGTCGCACAAGCACTCACTCGAACACGAGCTCGCCCACGCGCAGGCGCAGGAACTGGCGGCTTCGGGCGTCGCCTTCTCCGGCCCGATCGGCGCATTCAACTCGTCTCCGGAAGGCGCCTACGGCTTCTTCGCGGCGCCCGGCACCAACTACAGCGTCGGCAACGAGCCGGCGATCGCCGAGCGCCTGAACACGATGGGCAGGGCGCTGCACCTGCACCTGATCGGCATCTCCGGCTATCGCTCGCCGCAGCACTCCGTCGAGGTCGGCGGCTTCGCCAACGACCCGCACACCCGCGGCGAAGCCTCCGACACGCCGGGCGTCGAGGGCGTGGGAGAGTCGACGCTCAACCAGTTCGGCCTGACGCGCCCCTTCCCCGGCGCGGCCGAGGCCGACCACATCCAGCTCGGCTAGCGCGCGATAGCCATGGTATTTACACGGCGCGCAGAGTGCCTTGCGTCTTCGCCTTATTGTGCGCCATAGTATATACGATCTTTATAAATATATATACGATGGCTATCGCGCCGCACGAATAGAGGACCCTCCCGCGGACCGCGGCGGCACGCCGGATCGGCTCGAAGAGGCCGCTAGGACGCTGGCGCCGGGTTCGCCGCGATGCGCGCCGGCGCGCCGTACGGCACGAGCACGTCGGGCAGCTGCACCGCGCCGTCGGCCTGCTGGCCGTTCTCCAGCAGCGCGACGATCGTGCGCCCGACGGCGACCGCGGTGCCGTTGAGCGTGTGCGGAGTCTGCGTGCGCTTGTCCGCGCGCATGCGGACGTTCAGGCGCCGCGCCTGGTAGTCGGTCGTGTTCGAGCACGACGTCAGCTCGCGATAGCGCCCTTGGCTGGGCAGCCACGCCTCGCAGTCGAACTTCTTCGCCGCCGAGTTGCCGAGATCGTTGACGGCGATGTTGACGACGCGGTAGGGCAGGTTCAGCTCGCCGAGGATCTCCTCCTCGATCGCCAGGATCCGCTCGTGCTCGCTCGCGGAATCCTGCGGCGCGACGAAGCTGAACATCTCGACCTTCTCGAACTGATGCACGCGAAAGATCCCGCGCGTGTCCTTGCCCGCGGCGCCCGCCTCGCGGCGAAAGCACGGCGAGAAGCCCGCATAGCGCAGCGGCAGGCGATCGACGTCGAGGATCTCGTCGGCGTGCAGCGAGGCCAGCGCGACCTCGGAGGTGCCGACGAGGAACAGCTCGTCCTCTGCCAGCGCGTAGATCTGCTGCTCGGTGTCGGGCAGGAAGCCCGTCCCGTACAGCGCCCGCTCGCGCACGAGCACCGGCGGAATCACCGGCTCGAAGTCCTTCTCGCGCAGCTTTGCAAGGACCCAGCCGACGAGCGCCAGCTCGACCATCACCAGGTCGCCTTTGAGATAGGCAAAGCGCGAGCCCGACAGGTTGGCGGCGCGATCCATGTCGATCATCGAGCCGGCCAGCTGCAGGTGGTCGCGCGGCGCAAACGAGAAGCTCGGCGGCTCGCCCACCGTCCTGATCTCCTCGTCCTGCGGACCGCTGGCGGCGGTGACGTCGGGGGTGTTCGGCAGGCGCGCGACGAGCTCGTCCAGGCGCTGCTTGGCAGCGGCGGCCTGCTCGCCGAACTGCTTGACCTGCGCGCTCAGCTCCTGCATCGCCTCGCGCAGCTGCGGCGCATCCTCGCCGCGCGCCTTGGCCGCCCCGAACTCCTCCGAGCGCGTCTTCTGCTCGGCGCGCAGGGTCTCCGCGGAGGTGGTCGCGGCGCGCCACTGCGAGTCGGCCTGCAGAACCTCGCCGACGACCGCCGCCAGCGACTCGTCGCGGCGCGCCAGCGCTGCGCTCACGCCGTCTGGGTCCTCCCGGATTCGCTTGAGGTCGAGCACGCCCCGCAGCCCCGCGGGCGTCCTATTTCGTCGACAGCGTGATCGGCGTTTGCGGCGCTTGCTGCGCCTGGCTGCCGGAGTACTTGGCGAGGAATTCGGCGACCGCCTGGGCGTCGTTGCCGAGCACGATGTTCTCCGGCATGATCGCGCCCGAGAAGCCGCCGTTGCGGATCGCGTAGAGAACCTGTTCGACGTTCTCCTTGCGGATGTTGAAGTTCGGCCCGTTCGTGCGCACGCGGTTCTTGATGCTCGTCGCCGAGCCCTGCGCGCCGACGATCGCCAGCGTGTGGCAGCCCGAGCAGTGGTCGCGGAACAGCACCGCGCCGCGGTAGGACGCGCTCGACTTGGCGATGCCGATGCCCTGGGACCCGCACGCGCCGAGCGCCAGCGCGGCGGCGAGCAGGATCGTGGCCGTGGCGGCGATCTTCGCGCGAACCCTCATGCGCGGGCCAATATATAGCTCGGCGGGGCATCCGGCCCCGCCGTCCGGATGGGCAGCGGCGCCATCCAAGCGCCGTTGACCGGGCCTCCGGCCCTCCAAGCCCACGGCCTAGAACCCATGGGCGGTACCCGCCGCGCGCAGCGCCAGGAAGACGACGACGAGCGCCGACAGCGCCATCACGCCGACCTCGCGGCGCACGATCTCGGAGACGACCGCCCGCTGCTCGCTCTCGGGGAGCGCGCCGACGGCCTGGGCGTCCGCCAGGTCGCGCTGGTCGAGGATCGTCTGCGCCGAGGCGATGCGCAGCTGCTCGGCGATGAGGCCGATCGCCAGCGGCAGCAGCGCGTACAGGTAGAAGAGCTGATCGGTCGAGTAGTTGCCGGCCGCCGCCAGCGAGCCGACCGCCAGCGCGAGCACCAGCGCCGAGCCCTGCCCCGCGCGCAAGAGCAGCCAGAAAGCACCCGCCCCGCGCTGGCTCGGGTCGCCGTCGTACCACAGCCACGCGCCGAGCAGACCCGCCACGCCGTTGAACGCGGCCACGACGATCGCGCCGGCGACGATCGCCTGGGTCATGTCGCGCGGCGCAGCGGACGGCGGCGCGCCGGCGTGTGTGCTTGCAGCGGTGATTTCGAGCCGATTGCCACTATGTAACACATTGCCACAAGCGGTGATATAACAGCGTCCGGTGCTACGCAGCTATCTCCCGGCGATCGTCCTTCTGGTACTCGGCGGCGCCGTGGGCGGAGCGTTCGCGGCGCTCAACTCTTATATCGGCCCGCGCCGCGCGACGCCGCACAAGCAGGACCCCTACGAGTGCGGCCTGCCGTCGGAGGTCAAACGCGGGATGCGCTTCGGGATCAGCTTCTATCTGATCGCGATGCTGTTCATCCTGTTCGACATCGAGGTCGCCTTCCTGTACCCGATCGCCGTCGAGCTGCGCGCCTTCGGCAGCTTCGCGCTGGCCGAGACGATCGTCTTCATCGTGCTGCTGTTCGTGGCCTTCGTCTACGTCTGGCGGCGCGGAGCCCTGGCGTGGAAGTGAAACGCGAGCGCTTGGGCGGCGCCGGCGACGGCGACGGCTCAGCTGCGCCGGTCGACCCGCGCACGCTGCGCGTGCGCGACGCAAACGCTCGCCAGCTGCTGCGCGGCGGGGAGATCGAAGGCCTCACCCCGGCGATCGAGCTGGAACGCAACGACGACTTCGACCTCGAGCGCCACGTGCAAGAGCGCGTGCTGACCACCACGCTGGACAAAGCCGTCGCGTGGGCGCGCTCGAACTCGTTCTTCCCGGCCACCTTCGGGCTGGCCTGCTGCGCGATCGAGATGATGTCGATCGTCGCCGCACGCGTCGACGTCGCGCGCTTCGGCTTCGAGGCGTTTCGCGCCTCGCCGCGCCAGGCCGACCTGCTGATCCTCTCCGGCCGCGTGTCGATTAAGATGGCGCCGATCGTCAGGCGCATCTACGACCAGATGCTCGAGCCCAAGTGGGCGATCTCGATGGGCGCGTGCTGCTCGTCGATGGGCGTGTTCAACAACTACGCGCTGGTGCCCGCGGACAAGTTCATGCCGATCGACGTGCACGTCCCCGGCTGTCCGCCACGCCCCGAGGCGCTTATGCACGGCGTGCTGAAGCTGCGCAAGATGGTCCAGGACGACCCCGACATGGGCTGGCGCGAGCGTTACGACGCCGTCGGCACGGAGGAGACCCTCCGCGGTGCCTGACGCCACCGCCCTGGAGCTGATCCGCCAGGAGCTGGGCGACGCCGTACTCGACACCAGCTTCTTTCGCGAGCGCGCGACGCTGGAGGTCTCGCCGCAGAGCATTCGCGCGGTGCTCGCGCATCTGCGCGTGAAGGGCTACGCCCACATGGCGAGCCTGCACGGCGTCGACTACTACCCGCACGAGCCGCGCCTGGGCGTGCTCTACGAGCTGCTGGACATGAGCCGCGTGGATCGCATCTCGGTCAAGCTGCGCGTGCCCAGCGACGCCCCGGAGGTCGACTCGGTCACGCCCGACTCCGCCGAGCACGGCGGCTGGCCGACGGCCAACTTCCAGGAGCGCGAGGTCTTCGACATGTTCGGCGTCGTCTTTCGCGGCCACCCGGACCTGCGCCGCATCCTTATGCCCGAGGACTACGAGGGCCACCCCCAGCGCCGCGACTTCCCGATCGGCGGTGAGCCGGTGATCTTCACCTACAACGAGTCGCCGATACTCGAGGGCGCCGAGTGAGCGCGTCGCCGCCAACCTCTGAGTACCGCCGGCGCGAGCAGAGCATCACGCTGTCGCCGCTGGGCGAGCAGCTCGAGCAGTCCCACGACGAGCAGCAGACCTCCCAGGAGCTGCTGACGCTCAACTTCGGCCCGCACCACCCGGCGACGCACGGAGTGCTGCGCCTGCTGGTGACGCTGCGAGGCGAGATCGTGCACGACATCAAGCCGATCGTCGGCTACGTGCACACGGGCATCGAAAAGACCGCCGAGGACAAGTCCTACTGGAAGGTCATCCCGGTGATCGAGCGGATGGACTACCTCGCCTACCACTTCAACTCGCTCGCCTACATCGGCGCCGTGGAGACGCTCGCCGAGGTCGTCGTGCCGACGCGCGCCGAGTACCTGCGCGTGATCCACATGGAGCTCAACCGGATCATGTCGCACCTGGTGTGGCTGGGCACGAGCGCGCTGGACCTCGGCGCGATCTCGATGTTCTGGTACTGCTTTCGCGAGCGCGAGCAGATCAACGACCTGTTCGAGATGTCCACCGGCCAGCGCATGCACACGCGCTACTTCCAGATCGGCGGCGTCGCCGAGGACGTGCCTGTCGGCTGGACGGAGAAGCTGCGTGGCTTCGTCAAGCGCATGCCGAGCAGCCTCGACCAGTACGGCGATCTGCTCAACAGCAACGAGATCGTGCTGCAGCGATTGCGTGGCACTTGCGCGCTGGACGCCGAGACACTGCTGTCGCTCGGCGTCACCGGCCCGCTGCTGCGCGCGGCCGGCAACCCGTGGGATCTGCGCAAGGCCGCGCCGTACAGCTGCTACGGCGACTTCGACTTCAAGATCCCCGTGGGCACCGTCGGCGACAACTACGACCGCTTCGCGGTGCGCATGGCCGAGATGTACGAGTCGGTGAAGATCATCGACCAGGCGCTGGAGGGACTGCCCGAGGGCCCGTACATCACCACCGACCGCAAGGTCGCGCTGCCGCCGCGCCACGAGCTGGCCACCTCGATGGAGGCACTGATCCACCACTTCAAGCTCGTCACCGAGGGTTTGCGCGTGCCGCCCGGCGAGGCCTACTACCCGATCGAGGGCCCGCGCGGCGAACTCGGCTGCTTCGTGCGCTCCGACGGCTCCTCAAAGCCCGCGCGCGTGCACATGCGCGATCCCTCCTTCGTCAACCTGCAGGCCTTCTCGCGGATGGCCGAGGGCTCCTACATCGCCGACATGATCGCCACCCTGGCGATGCTCGATCCGATCTTGGGAGGGATAGACAGGTGACGCCGGTTCCGCGTCTGGGCGACGACGCCCGCGCCTCCGGCTGGGACCGCTCGGCCGACCCGGAGAAGGACCCGGCGCTGATCCCCGATCCTGCCACGACGGACGTCCCGGCGCAGTTGCGCAAGGCGATCGAGGATGCGATGGCGCGCTACCCGGACAGCCGCTCGGCGGCGATCCCGGCGCTGCACGCCGCGCAGGAGCTGCACGGCTGGTGCTCGCCGGAGGCGATCGAGCAGGTCGCCTGCGTCATGCAGGTAACCCCCGCCTACCTGGACTCGGTGGCGAGCTTCTACGACATGCTCGAGAACCATCCGGTGGGCAGGCACAGCGTGTACGTCTGCACCAACATCTCCTGCTCGCTGCGCGGCGCCGACGCGCTGCTCGCGGCGATCGGCGAGGCGGCGGCGGACGACGCCGACTTCAACGTGCGCTCGTTCGAGTGCCTCGGCGCGTGCGACATCGCGCCGATGGCCTCCGTCGACGGTGTGTACGTCGGGCCGTTGAGCATCGATGACGTACCGCAACTGCTCGACGACGCGCGCTCGGGGCGCCCGGTGCTGCCCGACAAGCAGCTCGCCACGCGCCTGGTCGCCGATCCGCGCGCCAACTCCCAGCAGTTCCCGCCGCACGCCGTCGAGCAGGGGTCGTCGCGGTGAGCGACATGCTGCTGTTGAAGGACATCGACGAGCCGGGGCTGAACACGCTGCCGGTGTACGAAGCCCGCGGCGGCTACGCGGCGCTGCGCAAGGCGCTGGAGATGACGCCCGCCGACGTGCTCAGCGAACTGGAAGCGTCGGGCCTGCGCGGCCGCGGCGGCGCGGGCTTTCAGATGGGCAAGAAGGTCTCCTTCCTGCCGCAGGGCTCGATGGACAAGTACCTCGTGTGCAACGCCGACGAGTCCGAGCCGGGGACGTTCAAGGACCGCGAACTGATGCAGAAGAACCCGCACCTGCTGATCGAGGGGATCGTGATCGCCTCCTACGCGGCCGGCGCCGACCGCTCGTTCATCTACATCCGCGGCGAGTACGTGCTGCAGGCCGACGTGCTCGACGCCGCGCTCGCGCAAGCGCGCGAGGCCGGCTATGTCGGCGAGCAGATCCTCGGCTCCGATCACTCGCTGTCGCTGGTCGTGCACCGCGGGGCCGGCGCGTACATCTGCGGCGAGGAGACCGGCCTGCTGGACTCGCTGGAGGGCAAGCGGGGCAACCCGCGCCTGAAGCCGCCGTTCCCGGCCAACCAGGGCCTGTACCAGGGGCCGACGCTGATCAACAACGTCGAGACGCTCTCCACCGTGCCGGCGATCATGACGATGGGCGCCAAGCAGTACGCCGAGCTCGGCGTGCAGACCTCGACGGGCACCAAGCTCGTGAGCATCTCCGGACACGTGCAGCGCCCGGGCAACTACGAGATCGAGCTCGGCATCCCCGCTCGGGAGATCATCTATGGCTTGGCCGGGGGGCCTCCCGTGGGCAGCGAGATCAAGTGCTGGTTCCCCGGCGGCTCATCCGCGCCGGTGCTGACGCCCGACGACCTCGACGTGCCATACGACTTCGACTCGCTGGCGAAGGCCGGCTCGATGCTCGGCTCGGGCGCGATCATCGTCGTCGACGACTCGACGCCGATCGTCGAGCTGGCGCTGAAGGTCGCGATGTTCTACCGCCACGAGTCCTGCGGCAAGTGCACGCCGTGTCGCGAGGGCACCAACTGGACCGTGAAGATGCTGCAGCGAATCGACTCCGGCGAGGCGACGCCGATGGACCTGGACATCATGGCCTCCGTCCAGGATCACATCATCGGCAACTGCCTGTGCGTGCTCGGCGACGCGATGGCGATGCCGATCGGCTCGATGATCGCCAAGTTCCGCGACGAGTTCGAGGCGCACATCGAGGCCGCGCGAGCGCGCGCCGGGCTGACGCTCGGATCCGTGCCCGCCGACGAACAGGCGCTGCTCGCGCACGGGACATCCTGATGCCGCGCCCGCAGACCAGGACGATCACGCTGACGATCGACGGGAGAGAGGTGGACGCGCCGGAGAATGCGATGTTGGTGGATGCTGCCAAGCACGGCGACGTCGAGATCCCGGTGTTCTGCTATGAGCCAAAACTCGGCAACCCGGTCGGCGCCTGCCGCATGTGCCTGGTGGAGATCGAGGGGATCGGCAAGCTGCAGACCGGCTGCTCGACGCCGGTCAAGGACGGCATGGTCGTGCACACGCAGACCGAGCGCGTCAAGGAGGCGCAGAAGTCGGTCGTCGAGTTCCTGCTGATCAACCACCCGCTCGACTGCCCCGTCTGCGACAAGGGCGGCGAGTGCCCGCTGCAGGACATCAGCTTCGGCTGGGGCGGCGGCATCTCGCGCTTCATCGAGCCCAAGCGCCACTTCGTCAAGCCGCTGGAGCTGTCGCCGAAGATCGCGATCGACCGCGAGCGCTGCATCCTCTGCTACCGCTGCGTGCGCTTCTCCCAGGAGATCTCCGAGGACTACCAGCTCGTGCTGCTGCAGCGCGGCGCGCACTCGTTCGTGTCGACCTTCGACGGGCACCCGTACGTCGCGCCGTTCAGCGGCAACATCATCGAGCTGTGCCCCGTCGGCGCGCTCACCTCGCGCTCCTACCGCTTTCGCGCGCGCCCGTGGGACATCGAGGACGCCGGCAGCGTCTGCACGCTGTGCCCGGCGCAGTGCAACGTCAGCCTGACCGTGCGCGACGAGCGCGTCATGCGCGTGCTCTCGCGCGAGCACTCAGAGGTCGATGACGGCTGGCTGTGCGACCGCGGGCGCTTCGCCTACCCGGCGCTCGCAGAAGGCACGGGCAGCAATGCCGGGGGCGACCCGACGATCGAGGTGCGCGAGGGCAACCCCGCGGCCGGCAACGGCGCCGTCGCGCGCGGCGTGCGCGTCGGCATGCGCGTGAGCGAGCCGCTGCTGCGCGACGGCGGCGAGCTGCGCCCGGTCTCCTGGGAGCGCGCGCTGGAGGAGGCGGCGGCGGGCCTCAAACGCGCGGGAGCGAAGACGGCGGCGCTTGCGGGCGGCGGCGCGACCAACGAGGAGGGCTTTCTGCTCTCGCGCCTGATGCGCGAGGCGCTCGGCTCGTCGGATGTCGACTCGCGCCCCGGCGGCGCACTGGATCTGCAGCTGGCGCGCGAGCTCGCCGCACCCAGCCTGCAGGCGAAGGTCTCAGACCTGGAGTTCGCGCACGCGGTGCTGGTGCTCGACTGCGAGCCGATCGTCGACGCGCCGATCCTCGACCTGCGCCTGCGCAAGGGCGTGCGCCGGCACGACATGAAGCTGGCGCGCGCATCGGGCGACGACCTCGACGCACTGCGCGACACGGCCAGGCAGCTCTCCCAGCAGGGCGAGGAGCTGGTGATCCTGTGGGGCGAGCGCTTCGTCGCCGGCCGCGATGGCGACGAGCGCGCGCGGGCGCTGCTCGACCTCGCCGCCGAGCTCGCGCTCGGCGAGACCGACGGAGCGGGGCTGCTGGAGATCCCCGCCGCGAGCAACGGGCGAGGGCTGCGCGAGTCCGGGGTGCTGCCCAACGCCGGCCCCGGCCTGAGCGAGCCCGAGGCCGAGGGGCGCGACGCGCCGGCAATCGCCGCGGCGCTGGCCGCCGGCGAGCTGAGCGCCGTGTACCTGCTGGAGGTCGACCCGCTGAGCGCGAGCGACCCGTTCGCCGCGGGCGCGAGCGCCGACGCCGGCGCGGGCGCCGCGGGCAACGGCACCGGCGCCCCCGCTGCGGACTCGCCGTGGCAGGACGCACTGGAGCGTGCAAGCACGGTCGTCGCGCACGCGACGCTGCTGAGCGAGGGCATCGCGGAGCACGCCAATGTGATCTTCCCCGCCGGCTCCTACGCGGAGAAGGAGGGAACGGTCACGCACCCCGACGGTCGCCTGCAGCGGGTGCGCCAGGCGGTTGCGCTGGCCGGTAGCACGCGCCCTGGCTGGCAGGTGATCGCCGAGCTTTCGCAGCGCCTGGGCGTGGATCTGGACGTGTACAACGAGAAGGAGGCCTCGCAGCAGCTGTTCGACGCCGTCTCGTTCTACGAGGGGGTGACGCTTGAGGAGATCGGCGGTCGCGGCGTGCGCTGGCAGGAGCGCGTGCAGGCGTTCGCGACCGCGGGAGGAGGAGCTGGAGGGACCGACTCTCCCGCTGAGACTCCGTATAGCCATGGTTATACGGAGTCTGCAAAAGCAGACATACAGCCCACACCCTCCCCCGCCGAATCGGAGCCGAACCACCAGCCTTACCCGAGCGCGCAGCAGCACAGCGGTGCGGACACCGAAACGCACGGGGCGGACACCGACACCGAGGCCTCCGACAGGGACGGCCCGTCGAGTGACCCGCCGGGAACTGAGCAGCGCGGATGACCGCAGCGGCCCCTCTGGCGATCGTCGGCTACTACGAGCCGTGGTGGATCCAGATCATCAAGGCGATCGTGATCTTCGCCGTGGGCCTGCAGCTGGTGCCGGTCGTGCTGATCGCCGAGCGCAAGCTGCTCGGGCGCTTTCAGGGTCGCTATGGGCCCAACCGCGTCGGTCCGTACGGGGCGCTTCAGCCGCTCGCGGACATCCTCAAGCTGCTGACCAAGGAGCAGTTCCGCCCGACGACTTCGGTCGGCTTCCTGTTCGCGCTCGCACCGACGATCTCCATCCTCACGGCCGTTGCGGCGTTCGCGATCATCCCGTTCGGCGACACGCAGGACATCTTCGGCACGAAAGTCGGGCTGTACGGCTTGGACGTGTCGATCGGCCCGCTGTACCTGTTCGCGTTCGGCGCGGTGGCCTTCTACGGGATCATGCTCGGCGGCTGGTCCTCAGGCTCGAAGTACTCGTTCCTCGGGGCGATGCGCGGCGCGGCGCAGCTGATCTCCTATGAGGTCTCACAAGGGCTGGCGCTGGTGGGCGTGATCTTCACCGCGCAGACGCTGTCGCTGACGGGCATCGTCACGGCGCAGAAAGGCATGTGGTACTTCATCCCGCAGTTCTTCGGCTTTCTGGTCTTCCTCGTGGCGGGCTTCGCGGAGACCAACCGCGCGCCGTTCGATCTGACCGAGGCCGACGCCGAGCTGGTCGGCGGCTACAACACGGAGTTCGGCGGCGGGCGCTTCGCGTCGTACTACTTCGCCGAGTACCTCAACGTGCTGGTCGTCTCGGGCATCGTCACGACGGTGTTCCTCGGCGGCTGGCTGTTGCCGTTCGGCATCCATCCCCCGGGCTGGGTCGACCCGATCGTCGTGCTGCTGAAGATGTCGTTGATCACGTTCCTGTTCATCTGGGTCCGCGCGACGCTGCCGCGCCTGCGCTACGACCAGCTGATGAGCTTCGGCTGGAAGGTGCTGCTGCCGCTGGCGACGCTCAACACGCTCGTCACGGCGATCGTCGTGGTGGCCACGCACTGATGTCTGAGACTCCCGCGAACACCCCGCCCGAGAACGGAACGCCCGTGAGCCCGGCGCCCGTGAGCCCGGCGCCTGAGAGCGGAGCATCTGCGGATGCGCTCGTGCCGTCGCTGAACGTGACCGCGTGGAGTCCGGGCGAGAACGTCATCCAGGTCACCCGCCACCCCAAGCCCGGGCCGACGCGCAGCACTTGGCGCGCTTTTGCAGAGACGGCGCGCGGGCTGAAGACGACGTTCGCGCGGATCGCCGAAGGGCCGTCGACGATCCAGTATCCCGAGGAGAAGGTGCCCGTGTATCCGCGCTTTCGCGGGCGCCACAAGCTCCATCGCTTCGAGGACTCGGGCCTTGAGAAGTGCGTCGGCTGCTCGCTTTGCGCGGCGGCGTGCCCGGCCGACTGCATCCGCGTGGTCGCAGCGGAGAACACGCCGGAGAACCGCGTCTCGGCGGGCGAGCGCTACGCGGCGGTGTATGAGATCAACCTGTCACGCTGCATCTTCTGCGGCTACTGCGAGATCGCCTGCCCGTTCGATGCGATCACGATGGGCCACGACTACGAGCTCTCGGACTACGACCGTCACGACCTGATCTTCACCAAGGAGATGCTGCTGGCCGAGCCGCTGGAGCGCACGCCGTTGAGAAACGAGGGCGAATGACGGCGGGGTCCACGCGATGAGCCAGGTCATCTTCTTCATCGCCGCGATCGGCGTGATCTCCGGCGCTGTCGGCGTGGTGATGCTGCGCAACCCGTTCTACGCGGTGCTCGCGCTGGTCGCGCACCTGCTGTCGCTGGCGGTGCTGTTCCTGCTGCTGCGCGCGGAGTTCGTGGCGGCGATCCAGGTCGTCATCTACGCGGGCGCGGTGATGGTGCTGTACGTGTTCGTCGTCGCCTACGTCGGCGATCAGACCCAGCCGCTGGGCGAGCGCATCGGCGCTCCGGGCGCCGTCGGCTCGCGACTGCGCCTCGGCGGACTGCTCCTCGCCGGCGCGCTGGTCGTCGAGTTGCTGATCGCGCTGCTGGGCACGGGCCTGCAGGCGATCGACGGCAAGGGCGCCGGCTACACCCCGGGGCCGCAGGCGTTTGGCACGCCTGCGTACATCGGCAAGCTGCTGCTCACGCGCTTCTTGCTGGCGTTCGAGGTCGCGTCTTTTCTGCTTTTGATTGCCGCCGTTGGCGGCGTCGTGCTCGCGCGTCGTCGTCACGGGCTCGACGAGCAGGAAGAGGAGGATCTGCTGGTGCCGATGGATCTGCTGCGTCCGGGCAGCGCGGGCACGATGGCCGAGGGGGTCGGGCGACGATGAGCATCGCCTGGTATCTGGCCGTGTCGGCGATCGTCTTCTCGCTGGGCGCGATCGGCGTGATCACGCGCCGCAACCCGCTCGTCGTGCTGCTCTGCCTGGAGCTGATGCTCAACGGCGGCAACCTCGCGCTGATCGCCTTCTCGCGCATGTGGGGCAACGGCGACGGCCAGATCCTGGCGATCGTCGTGATGACGGTCGCCGCCTGCGAGGTGTGCATCGGCCTCGGCATGATCGTCGCGCTGTATCGCCGCCACCTGCCGATCGACGTCGACGAGCTGCGGGAGCTGCAAGGCTGATGAGCCAGACGACGTACGGCTGGCTGGTGCTGGCGTTCCCGCTGGCCGGAACGCTGACGATCGCATTCGCCCGCCACCACCTGCCGGGGCGCAGCGCGGGGTGGATCGGCACGGGCGCGATCTTCCTCGCCTTCCTCGCGGCGCTGGGCGCGCTGCTTGAGATGCAGAGCCACGCCCCCGAGCACCGCCAGATGGTCTCGTCGCTGTGGAACTACGCCTCGACGGTGGGCGTCGACGCGCAGATGTCGATCCTCGTGGACCCGCTGTCGGTGTTCATGATCCTGGTCGTCAGCGGCGTCTCGACGCTGATCCACCTGTACTCGATCACCTACATGAACGAAGACGAGGGCTTCAAACGGTATTTCGCCTACCTCAACTTCTTCGTCTTCTCGATGCTGGTGCTCGTGCTGGCGGGAAACTTCCTGCTGCTGATCGTCGGCTGGGCGTTCGTCGGCGCGGCCTCCTACCTGCTGATCTCCTTCTGGTACCGGCGCACGACGGCCACGCGCGCGGGCATCAAGGCGTTCGTGATCAACGTCATCGGCGACGTCGGGCTGGTGCTGGGCACGTACTTCATCTTCAAGCACACCGGCACGCTGGACTTCCTGCGCGCCTTCCACGCCACGACGGCGGGCGCGTTCGGTCACGGCTCGGACGACGGCGACCTGGTGGCCGGCTGCATGCTGCTGCTCGTCGGCGCGTTCGCCAAGTCCGCGCAGATCCCGCTGCACACGTGGCTGCCCGACGCGATGGAGGGCCCGACGCCGGTCAGCGCGCTGATCCACGCGGCGACGATGGTGACGGCCGGCGTGTATCTGATCGCACGCATGCACCCGCTGTTCGAACTCGCGCCGGCCGCCGAGGACGTGGGCGCGATCGGCGGCGCGGCGACGCTGCTGATCGCCGGCTCGATCGCACTGGTGCAGACGGACATCAAGCGTGTGATCGCCTACTCGACGATGTCGCAGATCGGCTACATGATCATGGGCGTCTCGGTCGGGGCGTACGCCGCCGGCCTGTTCCACCTGATGACGCACGCGTTCTTCAAGGCGCTGTTGTTCATGGGCGCCGGCTCGATCATCGGCGCGATGGCCGGTGAGCAGTCGCTGGAGAAGATGGGCGGCTTTCGCAAGGTGATGCCGTTCACGTACGGGTGCTTCATCGTCGGCGGCCTGGCGCTGTCGGGGCTGCCCCCCTTCTCGGGCTTCTTCTCCAAGGACGAGATCCTGCTCGTCACGGGCGAGCGCGGCGGCTGGCACTGGGCGCTGTACGTGGCCGGCTACATCGGCGCATTCCTGACCGCGATCTACACCTTCCGGATGATCTTCCGCGCCTTCCACGGCGAGCCGGTGCCCGAGGCGGTCGAGTTGAAAACGGGCACGCTGCACCACGCGCACGAGCCGACTAATCCGGCGACGGGCGAAGTCGAGGACACCGACGTCGGCTTCCCCGGGCCGTTTCACACGATCGCCGAGCGCGCGCAGCCGATGCGCGTGGCGATGAGCATCCTCGCGCTGGGCGCGTTCGGCGCCGGGCTCGTGCAGATCCCGAAAGTCGACTTCGTGATCGACGACTTCCTGGCGCCTTCGTTCGTGGGCTCGAGGCTCTATCAGACCCACGAACGCAGCGGCCTGTTGATCTTCGGGATCGTGCTCGGCACGGTGCTCGGCCTGGCCGGCATCGCGGTCGCCTACCGCGTGTGGGTGCAGCGCCCGGGCACGGCGACGGTCGTGCGCGAGCGCCTGCGCCCGCTGTATGAGCTACTGGTCAACAAGTGGTACTTCGACGAGCTCAACGATGCGCTCGTCGTGCGACCCGCCGCCGCCGTGGGGCGCTTTGCCATGGGAACGTTCGAGCGAGTGTTCGTCGACGAGACGCTGATCGGCGGCACGACTGGCCTGGTCCGTGCCGGGTCGGCCGCCGTGCGCGCGGTGCAGAGCGGGTTCGTGCGCTACTACGCCGCGCTGCTCGTGCTCGGCCTGGCGGGCGTCGGCTTCTACTTCCTGCTGCAGACATGAGCGCGGAGACGACCTGAAGATGCCGCCGCTTTCGATCATGCTCTGGCTGCCGCTGGCGTGCGCGCTGCTCGGCGCCGCGCTGTCGATGCTCGGGCGCCAAGCCGGGGTCGTCGAGCACCCGGAGATGCCGGCGGGCGAAACGAGCGTGGTGGGCGCGCCGTGGTCGCGCTTGAGCACATCGGGCGGCTTCGCGCTGCTCGGCTCGCTGGGGGCGCTGGGACTGGCGATCGGCTACATCGCCGACTACTCGCCGAGCTCAAACGGGCTCACGCACGTGACCGACCTCGTGTGGATCTCCGAGCTGGGCATCCACTACAAGCTCGGCGTCGACGGCCTGAACGTGTTCATGATCGGCCTGGCGACGCTGCTGTTCGCGGCCGCGGTGATCGCGGCGAACCTGCGCGAGTGGGACCGCCCGCGGTTGTTCTACTTCAACTTCATGCTCGCCGAGTCGGCGGTGCTCGGCGCGCTGCTGGCCCAGGATCTGGCGCTGTTCGTCGCGTTCTTCGACCTGATGCTGATCCCCTTCTACTTCCTGATCGGGGTGTGGGGGGCCGAGCCCGGGCGCGTGAAGGCGACGATCAAGCTCGTCATCTACACGCTCGTCGGCTCGCTGCTGATGCTCGCCGCCGCGGTCGCCACGGGAGTGCTCGCGGCGCAGCAGGGGGGCGGGCACATCACGTTCGTGCTCAGCAGCCTGCAGCAGCTGCCGCTGAGCCGCGGCTCGCAGGAGTGGATCTTCCTGTTCTTCGCCGCCGCGTTCCTGGTGAAGATGCCGGCGTTCCCGCTGCACGGCTGGATGCCCGACGGCTACAAGGCGATGCCGATCGAGGTGCTGATGGTCTTCTCGGGCGTGCTCTCGAAGGTCGGCGCGTACGGCTTCCTGCGCATCGTGCTGCCGCTGTACCCGCAGGCGGCGGCGCACTTTCAGACGCTGATGCTGCTGATCGCGCTGGCGTCGATCATCTATGGATCGGTGGTCGCCTTCACTCAGACCGATGCGCGGCTGATCGCCGGGTACTCCTCGGTCGCACAGCTCGGCTTCATTACGCTGGGCATCTTCTCGCTGAACCCGCAGGGCGCGCAGGGCGCATTGCTGCAGATGGTCAACCACGGGCTAGTGGTGGCGGCGCTGCTGTTCATCGTCGGGCTGCTCGCGCAACGTGCGGGCGGCTCTGAGGACATCCGCGACATGGGCGGCATCGCCTTCCGCGCGCCGGTGCTTGCGACGATCTTCCTCGTCGTCGCGCTGGCGACGCTGGCGATGCCGGGCTCGTCGAACTTCGTCGGCGAGTTCCTGATCCTGCTCGGCGTGTTCAAAACGAACCTGGCGATCGCGGTGATCGCGTTCAGCGGCGTGGTCCTGGCGAGCGTGTACGCGCTGCGCCTGCTCATCAGAGCGATGCACAACCGCGTCGGGTCGAAGGTCGACTCTCGCGAGCTCAGCTTCCGCGACGGCGTGGTGCTCGTGCCGCTGCTCGCGGTGATCGTCTTCATGGCGCTGTACCCGCAGCTTGCGCTGCACCGCAGCGAAGGCTCGGTCAAGACGGCGGTCGCCGCGGCGCACGGCGCGCTGGAACCGTCGTCGGCGAAACTGGCGGGCGGCCTGGAGAGCGGCGCCGCGCCGCTCTCCACCGCTGGCGCCTCCTCTGAAGGAGCCGCCCCATGACGTCGCTGGCGACCCTGGCAACCGCCCACCTGAAAGGGCCGCACGTCGACTTCGCGGGCCTCTCGCCGCTGATCGCGCTGCTGGGCGGCGCGACGATCGTGCTGCTCGTCGGGCTGATCCGCGCGCGCTGGGTGCGCGCCCACGTGGTGCCCGCACTGAGCCTGGTCGTCCTGGGGGCGACGGCGGGGCTGACGATCTGGCAGTGGAACGCGCAGAAGTCCGTCGTGTCCGGGGCACTACGCATCGATGACTTGTCCCTGGTGCTCAACCTGATCCTCGTCACCGGCGGGGCGCTCAGCGTGCTGCTGGCGTGGCGTTCGCTCGCCGCGCGCGAAGCCGCGCACGGCGAGTTTCACGCGCTGCTGCTGGCGTCGATCGCCGGAATGTCGCTGCTGGCGGCGGCGCAGAACACAGTCGCGCTGTTCGTCGGCCTGGAGCTGCTGTCGATCCCGCTGTACGTGCTGTGCGCGAGCGAGCTGCGCCGCGAGCAGTCGCTGGAGTCGGGGTTGAAGTACCTGATCGTCGGCGCTGTCGGCTCGGCAACGCTGCTGTACGGCCTGGCGATGATCTATGGCGCGACCGGCGCGACCGACTTCGACGTGATCGCGCACGCGTTGTCGGGCGGCAGCCTGGCGAGCGACCCGCTCACGCTGACGGGCATCGCGCTGTGCGTCGTCGGCCTCTGCTTCAAGGCCTCGGTCGCCCCGTTTCACCAGTGGACGCCGGACGTGTACGAGGGCGCGCCGACGCCGGTCACGGCGTTCATGGCCGTGGCGACGAAGGTCGCGGCGTTCGGCGTGTTCCTGCGCTTCTTCGACGTCGCGCTGATCGGCGCGCAGAGCAGCTGGGGACCGGCGATCGCAGTGCTGGCGACGATCACGATCCTCGTCGGCAACGTCGGCGCGCTCGGGCAGTCCTCGCTGAAGCGGATGCTCGCGTACTCCTCGGTGGCACAGGCCGGCTACATGCTGGCGGGCGTCGCCGTGGCGACCCAGCTCGGCGTGCGCGCGACCGTGTTCTACCTCGCCGTGTACGTGTTCATGAACATGGCGTCGTTTGCGGTGATCGTCGCGCGCGAGCGCGAAACCGGCTTGGGCGACTCGATCCAGGCGGTCGCCGGGCTCGGGCGCGAGCGCCCGCTGCTGGCCTGGCCGATGACGATCTCGATGCTCGCGCTCGCGGGCATCCCGGCCACGGCGGGCTTCACGGGGAAGTTCTACTTGATCGACGCGGCGGTCTCCGGCGGGTACACGTGGCTGGGGGTGGCGATCGTGATCGGCTCGATGATCTCGCTCGGCTACTACCTGCCGGTGATCGCCGCGATCTGGATGCGCAAGGCGCCAAGTGAGCAACCGGGTGTCGGCCAGCTGCCGTCCCCTACCGGCGCGCCGCTGGGAGGCGGCGAGGGCCTGCCGGTGCTCGCCGGGGGCTCGCCCGAGCTCGACGAGCCCTCGAACGGCGTCCAGCCGGAGGTCGTGCTGGTGGCGGCTGTGGCGGGGGTCGCGACGCTGTTCTTCGGGATCGTGCCCCAGCCGCTGTTCAACCTCGTCCACCACGCCGGCAGCGCGCTCGGCGGGCTGTTCTTCTGAGCGCTCGCGCGCCGCGCGCCCATGCAGCGGTGGGCCGGGCAGGCTCGCCCGTCAGACCACGAGGGTGTGGCTGGCGCCCCGCCTCTAGAGTTGGCCCATGAACGCTGCCAGCGAGGGACCCTTCGGCATTCTGCTCGACATCGACGGGGTGCTGTACGTCGGCGACGAGCCGATCGCGGGCGCGCACGACGCGCTGGGCGAGCTGCGCGAGCTGGGCGCGGGCATGCGCCTGGTGACGAACACGACCTCGCGCTCGCGGCGCCAGGTCTGCGAGCACCTGGACGAGCTCGGCTTCGAGGTCGCCGTCGATGAGGTGCTGACGCCGGCGGCGATGGCCGTGGCCTACTGCGACGAGCGCGGATATGAGTCTGTCGAGCTGATCGTCAGCGACGGGCTGCGCGAGGATCTCGCACAGTTCGGCGAGCCCGCGGTGGGCGCGCGCGTGGACGCAGTGATTCTCGGCGATGTGGGCGCGAGGTTCGACTCCGAGTTGCTCAACCGGGCCTTTCGCCTGATCATGGACGGTGCCGAGCTGGTGGCCCTGCAGCACAACCGCTACTGGCGCAGGGCCGACGGCCTGGCGCTGGACGTCGGTGCGTACGCGGCCGCGCTGGAGTACGCGACACGACGCGAGGCCGTGGTCGTCGGCAAGCCGGCGGAGGCCTTCTTTCAGGCGGCGGTCGTGGACATGGGGCTGAACAGCGCGGTGATGATCGGCGACGACGTCGAGGCGGACGTCGGCGGTGCGATGGCCGCCGGCCTACCCGGGATCCTCGTGCGCACGGGAAAGTACCGCCAGGACGCGCTGCCGCCGGAAGTGACGCCGACGGCGGTGGCCGACTCGATCGCCGACGTTCCGGCGCTGCTCGCCCGCATCCTGCCGCACTAGGCGCCGGCTGAGCGAAGGGCCCCCGCCGAGGGCGAGGGCCCTCCAGGCGCCCACGCGCGCGCTGCCGGGGAGGTCGACGACGGTCGCCTTGAGCGCCTCGTGGCGCCTGCACAGCTCGGCGGAGGACCAGCCGTGCGCGCCGGCCAC
>JADGPP010000099.1 GCA_017882375.1 Solirubrobacteraceae bacterium
CGCGCGTGGAGGACGACCTGCAGCACCGCTCGCAGATCACGCGCGCGACCGGGCGCGACGGCCTGCACGACGTGCTGCGCCACGTCGGCGACCTCAACGTCGACGAGGTCGCACAGCGCGTGTTCGAGGGCGTCGACCCCGCGCCGCTGCTCGCCGAGCTGCAGCGCGAACGCCGCGCGATCCGCCTGCGCGTCGGCGGCGAGCAGCGCTACGTGGCCGCCGACGAGGCCGGGCTGTACCGCGACGCGCTGTCCGCCGCCCCGCCTGGCGGACTGCCCGAAGCCTTCCTCGCCGACGTGCCTGACGCGCTGCGCGTGCTCGTCGCGCGCTACGCACGTACGCACGGCCCGTTCACGAGCGACGAGCTGCGCGCGCGCTACGGCGTCGACGCCGGCGCCGTGCTGCGCGAGCTCGAGCGCGACGGCGACGTCGTGCGCGGCGAGCTGCGTCCCGGTGGCAGCGGGCGCGAGTGGTGCGACGTCGAGGTGCTGCGCCGCCTGCGCCGCGCCTCGCTGGCGGCGCTGCGCAAGGAGATCGAGCCGGCCGACCAGCGTGCCCTCGCCGCCTTCCTGCCCTCCTGGCAGGGCGTCGACCGCCACTCCGGCGCCGGCGCCGGCATCGACCGCATGCGCGAGGTGCTCGTGCCGCTGCAGGGCCTCGCGCTGCCCGTGGAGATCTGGGAGCGCGACGTGCTGCCGCGGCGCACCGGCGCCTACTCGCCGTCGTGGCTGGACATGCTCTGCGCCAGCGGCGAGCTCGTGTGGGTCGGCGCCGGGCCGACCGGGCGCTCCGGGCGCGTCGCGCTGTACTTCCGCGAGGACGCGCCGCTGATCGGGCCACCCCCGACGAACGAGCGCCGCGCCGCAGCCGCCGCAGGCTCGACGTCGACCGACGAGCCCGAGCCCGACCGGGCCGTCGCCGACGCGCTCCTGCGCGCGCGCCTGGCGCAGAGCCCGTGCTTCTTCCGCGACCTGATCGCCGAGCTCGACCTGCCCGCCGAGGCGCTGCGCGAGGCGCTGTGGGATCTCGTGTGGGCCGGCGAGGCGACCAACGATGCGTGGGCGCCGCTGCGCGCGCCGCGCCTGGCGCTCGCGCGCGCACGCCCGGAACGTCGAACATCCGTCCGGCGCTTCGGCACCGGCCGGAGATCGGCGCGCACCGGCGCGCAGTCCCAGGTGCAGGGTCGCTGGTCGCTGACCGAGCCGATCTTCCGCGCCGCCGGCGCCGCCGCCGACGGGTCCTCGGCGGCCCCGGGCGCGTCCGGCCCCGAGCGCCGGCGCGTGCTCGCCGAGCTGCTGCTCGAGCGCTACGGCATCGTCACGCGCGAGCAGGTACTCGCCGAGGGCATCAAGGGCGGCTTCGCGATGCTCTACGACACGCTGTGCAACCTCGAGACGCTCGGCGTCTGTCGCCGCGGCTACTTCGTCGAGGGCATGGGCGGCTCGCAGTTCGCGCTGCCCGGCGCCGTCGAGCGCCTGCGCGCTGGCCGATCTCCGATCGGTCGCGGCTCGGGAGGGCCCCAGGGCGGTCCGTCAAGCGCCGGCGGCGGTAGGGGGGCTGGTGCCGGAGACGAGCGCGGACGAACGCTGGTGATCGCCGCCGCAGACCCCGCGCAGCCTTATGGCGCGGCGCTTTCCTGGCCGAAGCGCGAGGGTCGGGAGCGCCGGCCGTCGCGCGTCGCCGGCGCCTACGTCGTCTCGATCGCCGACGAGCCGGCGCTGTACGTCGAGCGCGGCGGGCGCGGCCTGCTGACGCTCACCGAGGGTCGCGACGAGGACGCTGCGGTCGTCGTCGAGGCGCTGCGGGCGCTCGCCGACGCGGTGCGCGCGGGTCGCGTTCCCAAGCTCGCGCTTGAGCGCATCGACGGCGAGCCGGCGATCGCCTCGAGCCTGGCCGAGACGCTGCTGCAGCTGGGCTTCCGCCCCGGCCCGCGACGGCTCACGCTCAGCGCCTGACGCGGCCTTGCGGGCCGCGACGGGTTGCGCCTGCGGCGGCGGCCGCCGAGGCTCATCGTCCGACTCTGGAGGGCCGACGTACGGGCGTACCGCGACCACGTACCGCGACCGCGCAGGGGGGCGTCAAATCGTACCCCGTTCGACACGTCGGTCTGCGAGAGACATCCCTGGAAGAGCTCAACGCATTCCGGTATAAAGAATCACATCATGCGACAAAGTAGACTTGCGTTTTTGCGGCAGATGGCCTAGTATCTCGAATCGTGGGGATGAGTGGAACGCATAGGGGGCCTACACCCATCTACCGGAGGCTTCCTCACGGTCCGAACGGGGTGTCGCGTGAGGACGTAGCGCGCAACCAGCGCGCGCGCATGTACGGGGCGATGATCGAGGCGGTCGCCGAACGCGGCTACTCGCGCACTACGGTCGCCCACGTGATCGGGCTCGCCGGCGTCTCGCGCCGTGCCTTCTACGAGCAGTTCGCCAACAAGGAGGCGTGCTTCCTGGCGACCTACGACATCGTCGTGGCGCGGGCGCGCAAGCTCGTGCTCGACGCATGGACGCGGGAGCGCGGCTGGGCCAACCGCCTGCACGGCGCGTGCAAGGCGCTGCTCGACGACGTCGCCGACTCGGCCAACGGCCCGCGCCTGGTGCTCGTCGACTCGCTCGGCGTCGGGCCCAAGGCGCGCGAGCGGATGACGCTGGCGGCGACGACGTTCGAGCGCGTCGTGGCGATGGCCTTCCAGGCCGACCCCAACGGCGAAGAGCTCTCGCCGCTGACGGTCAAGGCGATCGTCGCCGGCGTGCGCCACCTGGCCTTCACGCGCATGTACGCGAGGCGCGAGAAGGAGCTGTACACGCTCACCGACGAGGTGCTCGACTGGATCGAGTCCTACCGCTCGCCGCTGGCCAAGCGACTGAACGTGTCCGGACTGGTCGGGCCCGAGCCCGTCGAGCCCCAGCCGGCGGCGTTCCTGGCCGGCAACGACAAGCGCTCGCGGGCGCTCAGCGGGCTCGTCCACCTGACGCTCGACCAACGCTACGGCGAGCTCAGCGACCCGCAGATCGCGCAGTTCGCCGGGATCTCCACGGAGGCCTTTCACAAGCAGTTCGCCAACAAGGAGGCCTGCTTCCTCGCCGTGCTCGACGAATTCGTCGCCGATGCGATGAAGGCCGTCAAGGCATCGATCGACGACGCCGCCTCGTGGCCGCAAGCGGTGCACATCGCGGTACGCACGCTAATCGAGTACTTCGCCGCGCACGAGGGGCTGAGCCGCCTGGCGTTCATCGACATCTTCGACGTCGGCCCGGGCATGATCGGGCGCATGACGCACTCGATCGAAGACTTCACCAAGCTGCTCGACGACCTCGGCCCGGAGGCGCGCCGGGGTCCGCTGGTCGCCCGCGAAGTCGTGACCGGCGCGATCTGGGGGATCGTCTCCAGCTACACCGCGCACGATCGCGTGCGCCAGCTCCCGCGCCTGGTCGATCAGCTGACGTTCATCGTGCTCGCTCCGTACATCGGCGCCAAGCCGGCGATGGAGACGATCGAGGCGGCGCGCAAGCCGCTGCCCGACGACTACTGATCGTCGTCATCTGCGATCGTGAGGCGCGATGGCCGAGTCCTCGCTGAAGCCTCCCCGCCGCGGCGGTCCGCGCCGCGTCGGCCACAAGGGCGCCGCGCACATCGAGCCGGGCAACACGCTGGCGAGCTTCGACGCCGCGCTGCGCCACGGCATCGACATGATCGAGCTCGACGTGCTCCCAGAGCGCGCCGACGGCAGCGGGCGGCTGCTCGTCGCCCACGACTTCCAGGACATGCGCGAGCGCACGCCGCTGGAGTTCGAGCAGGCGCTCGATCACCTCGCCGGCGACGCCTTCGCCGATCTCGAGCTCGACGTCGACGTGAAGATCCCCGGCTATGAGCTGCGCGTGGTGCAGGCGCTGCGCGAGCACGGCTTGGTGCAGCGCACGCTCGTCAGCGCCATGTACACCGAGACGCTCGCGCGCATCCGCGCCGCCGAGCCCGAGCTGCGCCTGGGCTGGTCGGTGCCGCGCGTGCGCCGCGACTACACGACCCACCTGCTGACGGCGATCCCGGCGCTGGCGATCCTCACCGGCTACCGCGCCACGCTGCCGGGCCGCGCGCGCAACGCCCTGCGCGAGGGGCGTTGCGACGCGATCATGGCGCACTGGCGTGTCGTCACCGGCGCGCTCGTGCGGGCCGTGCGCGAAAGCGGCGGCGAGCTGTACGTGTGGACGGTCGACGACGCCGCGCACATCGCCAAGCTGACGGCGATGGGCGTCGACGGGATCATCACCAACGACCCGCGGCTGTTCTGAGCGGGACCGGCCTGGGGGCATGCGGCTGACCACGCTCCCCGCAGCTGCATCTGCCGCTAATCCGATTCAGCCGACGACACGATTCCGGATTGGTCGAGCAACCTGGCTGCCTCGGCAGCTAGGGCGGCAATGCCGCGGAGGTCTTCGATGACGCGTGCCAGGGAAGGCTCAGGGGCAGCGATGGCCTCGGCAGCGTCAGAAACAGCTCGCATGGTGCGCCCCTCAAACTCCCAAGCCAAATCGAGGGTCTGCCAAAGCCTCTCCACGGCTACATCGTGGTTGTGAGCGCCGGCAGTCACGAGGAGGGTCCGGAGCTTCTCAGCGTTCTGGCGCGATGCCTCGGGTCCACGGCGACAGATAAATGCGTTCCAGCGCTTGTCGAGCGCGTTGCGCGCCGCATCGTCGAGACCGGCAATGCGGTGGGCTGGGTCTGCGTCGCGTGCTCGTACAAGGAAGACGTTCTTGAGTTCAGCGATGCCACTGTCCTTCAGCACGCTCCCCGCCGGGAGCCCAAATCGGGAGAAGTTGCTTCCGTCCGCCACAGCGGCAGCATCGTCGGCTTCGGCGGGCGTGATGATGGCAAACAGCAGTCTGCCGTTTGCCCGACTTCGGTCGGGTCGATTGCCGTACGCAGTGGGGATGAGACAGTCATCCGACAACAGCAGGGCACGGCCCGGAAGGTGCACGGTGTCGCGGTGCACTGGCCCTTGGCGCTCACGCCCTGAGCGTCCATGGGCGCGAACGACGTCGCCCGAGAGTGCAAGCTTGCTGCTCGGCTCCGCGAAGAAGGTGCCGTCGAGTGGAGCCTTGGGCGGAAACTCCCCGCTCGTCAGGCGAGCGGCGTCGCCTTGGAGATGCACGTCGAACAAGTACGGCGCCTCGAAGATGTCGCCGAACAGCACTTCGTCGCGTGGCTTGACGTACACGGCGCGGCTCAGGAGCGCTGTCGGGAGGCGAGCAGCTCGAGGGCGGCCTGACGTCCAGAAGGCGCTCCAGCAAGAAGACTCGGACGAGCTGTCCCTTGTGCGTCGTTGGCCCAATAGTCGGCATCAAAGGAAAACGCTTGGGCTCGCCGCTCGGCCGCGATCAGTGCATCGTTCCAGTCGCTCTCCGTCACGGCGGACCAATCGAGCTGAGCCGACTCAGCGACAGTGGTGTGGGTTGCAACGGCAGGCATGACGAAGTCCATCCCGGTTCCCATGACCATCACATGCTCGACCGCCACGGCGCTGCCTTTGTGCATGGGGGCGGCCACGCGGTTCGCTGAGAAGCGCTCCTTGCGCTCGGCCAGGGCAATGACGTACATATCTGCAGACCGTCGCTCCACGCTGCCAAACTCGCTAGAGAAGCGAATGCCCCACTGCACCAATTGGTCCTCGGCCTCACCGACAAGCCCGTCCCACTCCAAGACGACTGGCTCGGCAAGGGCTCCGAGGCGCTGTACGACCGTGTCAAAACGCCAGCCGTCAGGCCCTTGGGCGTGGATAACCTCGGTGATGGACTGGTGCAGGGCAACGGTGAGTTCCCGAAATGCGACCGAGGCGAATACCTTGGCGCTCAGGCGCTGCATGCGGTCCAGAGCGCGCGGTGCCTGGACCACTGCATCTATCAGGCCAGCGAGAGCGAACGTCGGGTAGATGCCCGTACGGAAGCGATCCACCCGGGCAAGCCAGTGCGGCTCGGGCAGTCGATGATCCTCCTGAAGGCGCTGGCGCTGGCGCTTGGCGCCCTTGCCTCCCCCAAGGAAGGTCTCGATCTCGTGGTGGGTGATGAATGCTGGAGGGGCTTGGCTCATAACAAAAAGGATAGCGCACCGACAGAATGTCGCTTCGCCAAGACGACAACATGTCGCCTTTGATATCCGCGTCCACGTCGGGCGATCGATATCTCCGCTTTGGAGGCGTCAACCAGGTCTCTCACGCACGCATCGCCGCGAAAGCCCTGGCGCAGGGGCCGCGCCGTCGCTCAGCCGATCAGGCAGGTGGCGGCGGAGAACCCGGCGGGGTCCGCGCCGGCGAGGCTGTCGCGCCCGGCGCTCGTGGGGCGCGAGGTCTGCGCCAGCACGGTCTTGCCGTGGCGCCACTGAAAGCTGACCACCCCGCGCAGCGTGAACGCCGGCTGACCGGCGACCGGGTTCAGCTGGAAGCTGCGCCCGGCCTGGCGCGGGTCGGCGCCCGTGCCGACGGCGGCGTAGCTCGAGGACGCGCCCTTGGCGAGGTCGGTCCACTGTTTGGTCGTCGTGCTCATGTACTGCAGGCGAAAGCTCATGTACATCGCGTCGTGTGAATGATGGTCGCCGGGCATCGACCCGCGGACGCCGATCGTGTTGGGCTGGTCGGCGGGGTTGCAGACGTCGATCGTCGCCCACAGCAGGCGTGAGTGAAACAGCAGCGGTGCGTCGACGGCGGGCTGGGCGCGCCTGCTCGCCGACTTGCCCAGTGCGGCGGGCGGCGCCAGCGCAGCCAGTGCGGTCGTGAGGCATGCCAGCGCAAGCGCCAGGGCGCCGATCAGCGCGCCGGCGGGTCCTGACGTTGTTCGGGCAGCTGGGACCATCTGCCTGAAGATACCGCCGCAGACCCCGCAGTTGCGGCCTGTCTTTGGCCTGCGCCGCTCGCCGGCCGGCCCGGCGGCGCGAAGGTCGTTCGGCGAGTCGATGTGTGTGATATGTCTGCCTGATGGCCGGGATGAGTTCAGGGGAGGTGGTCGAGCTTCTCGGCGGTGTGCCGGTGTTCTCGACGCTCGTGCGCGAGGACCTCGAGCGGATCGCGCAGTTCGCCGTCCCGCGCGAGTTCGAGCCCGGCGAGGTGGTCTTCCGCGAGGGCGACGCCAGCGACACTTGCTACGTCGTGCGCGACGGCAGGGCGCGGGCGCTGCGCACGCACACCGACGGGCGCACGCTGACGCTCGCGACGTTCGGCCCGGGCGACATCTTCGGCGAGCTCGCGCTGTTCGAGGACGAGCGCCGCTCGGCGACCGTCGAAGCGATCGAGCACACGAGCGCGGTCGCCGTGCTCGGCCCGGACATGCGCCGGCTGATGTCAGAACACGCGGAGATCTCCGCGCGCCTGGCGATCGCGCTGGGCAGGCGCCTGCGCGAAACCAACGAACGGCTCTCGCGCCAGTCCTTTCAGACGGTGCAGAGCCGCGTCGCGGTCGTGCTCAGCCAGCTCGTCGAGCAGCAGACGCCGGACGGCGACGGCGCGGCCGACGACAGGCCCGACGGCGTGCTCGTGACGGCCACCCAGGCCGACCTCGCCCAGCTAGCCGGCTCCTCGCGCGAGTCGGCCAGCCGCTTTCTCGCGGTGCTCGAGCGCGCCGGAGTCATCTCGCAGGGGAGGGGGCGACTGGTCGTGCACGACCCGGAGGCGCTCAAGCAATATGTCTTCTAGGAGACCGCGCGGGCGCCGGCGCGGGGGCAAGCGCCCGGCGCGCGAGCGCTCGGCCGGGGGCGTCGTCGTGCGCGAGGGGGAGATCGTCGTGATCGTGCCCACGCGCCGCGCCTCGGACGGCTCGCGCGTGCTGGCGTTGCCCAAGGGCCACATCGACCCCGGCGAGACCGCGCTGCAGGCGGCCACGCGCGAGGTGCGCGAGGAGACGGGCGTCGTCGGCGAGCCGGTGCACGAGCTCGGCGAGGCGCGCTACTGGTATCGCCGCGAGGGGCAGACGATCCCCAAGTCGGTGTCGTTCTTTTTGTTCTCCTACGTCGAGGGCGACACCGCCGACCACGACGACGAGGTCGAGGAGGCGCGCTGGATCTCGCTACAGGACGCGCAGAGCGAGCTCAGCCACGCGGCGGAGCGCGAGATGGTCCAGCTGGCGGCGGCCCACCTGGAGCAAGAGCGCAAAGACCGATAGCCTGCCGTCCGTGCAGGTGCTCAACTTCTACTCGACGATCTTCGCCGACGAGCTCAAGCGGGGGCGCAAGACGGCGACGATCCGCCTCGGCGACAAGTCGGGCAAGTACCGCAAGAACCAGCTCGTGCTGGTGACGATCGGCTACCAGCACTCGCCGCGCGAGCGGATCTTCGAGGCGGTGATCGACACGGTCGAGGTGATGAAGCTCGCCGACCTGTCGCCGCGCGACATCAAGCACGACAACCCCGAGTTCCGCCGCCACGAGGAACTGATCAGCTTCCTCGAACAGATCTACGGCCGCAGCGTGTCGCCCGAGGAGGTCGTGACGGTCGTGCGCTTCTCGCAGATCCGCGACAACCCGACTGGCATGACCGAGGCGATGAAGGGCTACGGCGGCGCGCAGAACTAGGCGCGGCGGCCGTCGCGCCTAGTTCTGAAGCGCCATGGCGCACCCCGCCCGGGCAGCGCCGGACGAATTGGCAGTTTCCGTCTCAACTGCCGATTTCCCTTGATGGAGCCCCGGATCGTCTATATATTCAGGGAACCGTTGGCACTCTCCGCGGAGAGTGCCAGAGGCGTTTTCGCCCCCGGCAGAGGGCTGTGGACCCGCGAAGCGCTCGAAGCACTCTCTAGATGGAGGTATTACAGATGAAGCTCAAGCCCCTGGGCGATCGTTTGATCGTGCGGGCGATCGAGGAGGAGCTGACCACGGCAAGTGGCCTGGTTCTTCCCGAGACTGCCAAGGAGAAGCCGCAGAAGGGCGAGGTCGTGGCCGCCGGCGATGGCCGGCTCGACGACGACGGCAAGCGCATCCCGCTGGATGTCAAGAAGGGCGACGAGGTCCTCTACAGCAAGTACGGCGGGACCGAGATAAAGATCGACGGGGAGGACCTGCTCGTGTTGCGCGAGTCCGACGTCCTGGCCCTCGTCGAGTCATAAGGAGAACTGAGAACACATGGCTCAAAAGGAGATCAAGTACAGCTCTGAGGCGCGTTCGGCGCTGGAGGCCGGCGTGGATGCGGTCGCCAACGCGGTCAAGGTCACGCTCGGCCCGAAGGGTCGCTACGTCGTGCTCGACAAGAAGTTCGGCGCGCCGACGATCACCAACGACGGTGTCACGATCGCTCGTGAGATCGAGGTCGAGGACGTCTTTGAGAACCAGGGCGCACAGCTCGTGCGCGAGGTAGCCACGGCGACCAACGACGTGGCCGGCGACGGCACGACGACGGCGACCGTGCTCGCTCAGGCGATCGTCAAGCAGGGCCTGAAGAACGTCGCGGCCGGCGCCAACCCGTTGGCGCTCAAGCGCGGCATCGAGAAGGCCGTCGACGAGGTCGTCAAGAACATCGCATCGCAGTCCAAGGAAGTCTCCGGCAAGGACCAGATCGCCCGCGTGGCGACGATCTCGGCCGGCGACGAGGAGATCGGCGACGTCATCGCCGACGCGATCGAGAAGGTCGGCAAGGACGGCGTGGTCAACGTCGAGGAGGGCCAGACGTTCGGCATGGACCTCGAGTTCACCGAGGGCATGCAGTTCGACAAGGGCTACATCTCGCCCTACATGGTCACCGACCAGGACCGCATGGAGGCGACCCTGGAGGACCC
>JADGPP010000014.1 GCA_017882375.1 Solirubrobacteraceae bacterium
AACCCGAAGGGTGAAATCATCGAGCGCCCGATCAAGGCCAACTTCATGGAGGGCCTGTCGGTGCTCGAGTACTTCATCTCCACGCACGGCGCGCGAAAGGGTCTCGCCGACACCGCGCTGCGCACCGCCGACTCGGGCTACCTCACCAGGCGCCTCGTGGATGTCGCGCAGGACGTGATCATCCGCGAGCCCGACTGTGGCACCGGGGACTACATCGAGATGCCGGTGTTCAAGGACGGCGGCGAACCGAATGACGGTCTCGTCGGACGCGTCGCCGCGCTTGCGATCACGACCAAGCGCAGTCGCATGCTCGCCGAGCAGGGCGCGGAGATCGGCCGCGCGGAGCTCGCCGACATGGTCGTGGCGTTCGCCGACGATCACGAGAAGGGCACGGCGGTTGCCGTGCCGGTGCGCTCGGTGCTCAAGTGTGAGGCCCAGAGCGGTGTGTGCCAGGCCTGTTACGGCCGGGCGATGGCCACCGGTGCGCTCGCGCAGATCGGCGACGCGGTTGGAATCGTCGCCGCGCAGTCGATCGGCGAGCCCGGAACGCAGTTGACGATGCGTACGTTCCACACCGGCGGTGTCGCCGGCGCGGACATCACGCACGGTCTTCCGCGCGTGGTCGAGCTGTTCGAGGCGCGCAAGCCCAAGGGCCTTGCTCAAATCGCCGAGCAGGATGGAGTGGTCACGATCGAGGAGACCGAGAAGGCGCTCACGGTCGTCATCACCGACGAGGCCGGCGAGGAGCACCGCCACGCCTTCCCGCGGCGCACGCGGCTGTTCGTCGGCGCCGGCGAGAAGATCAGCGCCGGGCGCCAGCTCAACGAGGGGTCGGTCTACCCGCACGAGCTGCTGGCGATCCGCGGGCGCACCGACACCGAGGTGTACCTGGTCAAAGAGGTCCAGGAGGTCTACAAGTCACAGGGCGTGGACATCGACGACAAGCACATCGAGTTGATCGTGCGTCAGATGCTCAAGAAGGTGCGCGTCGACCAGAAGGGCGACACCGACTACCTGCCCGGGCAGTTCGTCGACCGCTTCGAATTCGCCAAGGTCAACGACGCGGTTATCGAGAAGGGCGACGAGGCCGCGCAGTTCGAGGACATCATCCTCGGGATCACCAAGGCATCGTTGAACACCGACTCGTTCCTCTCGGCGGCCTCTTTCCAGGAGACCACGAAGGTGCTCACCGACGCGGCGCTCGAGGGCAAGACCGATCGCCTCAACGGTCTGAAGGAGAACGTGATCATCGGCAAGCTGATCCCGGCGGCGACCGGCCTGAAGCGCTACCGGCGGATCGAGATCGAACCGTCCGAACCGCTGCCGCGCGCGATCGACGATGTCGGCCTGCTCGACCAGGACGAGATCGCGGCCGAGCTCGGGCTGTCCGGCGGCGAGAGCCTCGGTGGCGGCTACGGCCACGAGTTCGATGCCGACCTCGCCTCGCTGGAGAAAATCGGCGCTGGTGACAGCGACCCCGGCTTCGTCGAGGAGCTCGCCGAGCTCGAGGTCCCCGAGGAGGACCCGGCGCCCGAGCAGAAGTAGCGGTTCTTCCCCCGGGCGGCAAGCAGGCCGCCCGGGGGACAAGCTGAGCGGATTCTCATGCGCTCCTGGCGCATCTTCTCCGGGAGCGTGCTGTTCTCAGGACGATGACCGCCGGTCGCATGACGCGCCGCTCGCTGCTCGTCGCCGCCGGCGGCGCCTTTGCCTCCGGTGGGCTCACGCATCCGGCCGGCGCGCTCGCGGCTCTTGCCCGCCCGGCGAATCCCGTGCTCGCCGATCGATGGCTCGGGGCGGTCGCGGCGGGTCAGCGCACGATCGAGCTGGCCCACAGCGCCGATCTGCTGGGCATCCAATGGCGCGGCCCCGTGCAGGCGCGCCTGCACGTGCGCTTCAAGGGCTACGACGGGCGCTGGAGCGAGTGGGCCTCGGCAGGCGCCACCGGGCACGGGCCCGATCGCCCGTCCCAGCGTGATGCGCTGGTCGGCGAGCCCGTGTGGACCGGCGGGACGCGAACCGTGCAGCTGCGCACCAATCACGCGCTGCGCGGCGTCCGGGTGCACCTGATCGACGTCAGCGGCGGCGTCGGAGCGCATCGAGCGGCACTCGCCGCAGACCGCTCGGCGATCGCCCGCCTCGCGCGGTCGGCCTCGCTTGCGCTGGCTGCGCCCAGCCTGCAGGCCGGCTCCGGTCAACCGCCGATCATCGCCCGCAGAGCTTGGGCGCGGGGGATCGCCCATCCCCGGGTCGCGCCGGAATATGGGGCCGTGCGCCTGGCCTTCGTGCATCACACCGAGAACCCCAACGGCTACTTGGCGGGCGAGGTGCCGGCGATGCTGCGCGCGATCTTCGTCTTTCATCGCGAAGTCCGCGGCTGGAACGACATCGGCTACAACTTCGTCATCGACGCCTTCGGGCGTGTCTTCGAGGCGCGTGCCGGCGGCATCGACGAGCCTGTCGTCGGCGCTCACGCGGGCGGCTACAACCTCGCCTCCACCGGCGTCGCGGTGCTCGGCTCGTTCACCAGTCAGCCGCTCTCCGCGCCGGCCAGGCGCGCTCTGCAGCGTCTGCTCGCCTGGAAGCTCGCGCTGCACGGCGCACCGGCGCAGGGGCGCGTGACCGTTCGAGTCAATCCGGCGGGCGCCGTGTACAGCCGCTTCCCGGCCAATGCGCCCGTCTCGCTGCCGCGCATCGCCGGCCACCGCGATGCCGACACGACCGACTGCCCGGGCGACGCGCTCTACGCGCAACTGCAAGCGATCCGCCCGAGCGTGCGGCGCCTGGCGCCCCAGCCGGTGCTCGCGACCGTCGCGCTGACCCGCACGATCCTCGCCCCGCCGACGAGCCCCGCCACGCCCACGCCCACGCCGTCGCCGCCCACGCCGGTGCCGCCGGCCGGCACGGTCGGCGGCAGCGAAGGCCTCGCGGGCACGCTCGCGTTCCTCGACGGCACGCCGATCGCCGGCGCGAGCCTCCAGATCCAGGCTCGCAGCGTCGCGCGGCGTGGGGAAGTGGTCGTCGAGCAGACGCTCGCCCAGGTGCAGAGCGACGCCGAAGGCCGCTGGTCGCTGCCGGCGAGCGTCGTGCCCGCCAGCAGCGGCGTGTCGCTGCGCGCGCTCTACGCCGGGGCCGTCGCCGGGGCCGGCGGCCCGCCGGGGGCGGGGGCCGCGGTCTCTGACCCGCTGGTGCTCCTGGCCTCCACGCTCACGCCGGCGGGAGCTCCCGCGCCCACGCCAGCAGCAGCGCCCGCTCCCGCGTCGTGAGTCCGTGCTCGGCGAGGGTCGCCACGAGCAACGTCGGTGCCGCGCGGGCGTCCGCCCAGTCGTGGCAGGCCCGATTGAAGGCATCGTCGATCCACGCCAGCGGGCGCTCGCCGGCGTACGCGTCGATCGCGTCGAGCTTCCAGTGGGCGTTGGCGCGGCCCACCGAGCGGTCGAAGCGCAGGAACGGCATGCCCGCCGGCAGCCCGAGCAGGTGGGGAAGGTGCTCGTTGGCCTTCTCCTCCCAGCCACTGCACCAAACCGGCTCGAAATGCCCGGTCAGGTCGAGCAGGTGAGCGGCGGCGGCGGACGAAAGAAAGTGGGGAATGCCCTCGATCGAGTGGAACGAGCCCGCCTGGGAGCCGAGGTTGCCCCCGAACAGCGAGATCACGCCGTCGATGTCGACGAGCAGCAACGGCTTGTGCGAATCGGCGCTAGTCAACTCGGAGCGTTTCTTTGCGCGTTCTTTAGTTTCTACAGAGGTTGCTGGGGGTACTCTCCAGCAACGGCCGATACGTCGAACCCCACGCGCAGGCAGTAAAGCAGCCGGCGATATCCGTCGATCCCCCCTCACGCACTCCCCGACTTCCCCCATCTCCTCATGACCCTAGACATCGGCATCCTCCTCGCACTTGCCTGCGCTTTCGTCGCCAACCTCGGCTTCTTCTACAAGCACCGCGGCGCCAACTCCGTACCGAAGATCGACGTCCGCCACCCGTTTGCAGCGGCGCGCTCGCTGTACTCGTCCAAGTGGTTCACGATCGGCATGATCACTGCCACCATCAGCTGGGGCCTGCATGTCGCGGCGCTCGCGCTCGCGCCGATGTCGGTCATCCAGGTGGCGCTTGCCGCCGGCGTCGTGTTCATCGCCGTGATGGCGGACCGCCTGTTCGGCTTCGAGGTCGGGCGTCGCCAGTGGATCGGGCTGTTGCTGATGGCCGCCGGTCTGGCGGTACTCGGGATCACCGCACCGACGATGCACGGCGCGCACTCGCAGTTCTCGGTCGCCGCGATGATCGCCTTCGAGGCCGGCCTGTTCGGACTCGGCGGGCTGCTGATCATGGGCCCGCGCATGGGCGGCCCGGTCGAGCACCACGGCGTCATGCTCGGCGCCGCCGCCGGCATCCTCTTCGGCGTCTCTGACACGGCGATCAAGGCGCTGACGGGCATCACCGGCGCGCACGGCTTCCTCGGGCTGCTGCTCAGCCCCTGGCTGATCGTCGCCGTGCTCGCCTCGATCGTCGCCTTCTACGCCTCCGCCCGCGGCCTGCAGGACGGCGACGCCGTGCCGGTGATCGCCGTCACGGGCACCGCCGCGAACATCGCAGGCATCACCGGCGGCATCCTCGTGTTCGGCGATCCGATGGCCGGCAGCCCGCTCGGCCTCACGCTGCAAGCGATCGCCTTCGTGGCCGTCATCATCGCCGCGGCGATGATGCCCGCCCCGGTCCGCGCCGCCGGCGCTGCCGCAAGCGCGTAGCGCTGCTAGCATCACCGCCCGGATGCCAACCACCTCGCAACTCGTGCGCAAGGGCCGCGTCGCCCCGAAGAAGAAGCTCGCCACCCCGGGCCTGAAGTCGGGCTCCGGGCGCAAAAAGAAAACGGCCGCGCCGCAACGTCGCGGCGTCTGCACGCGCGTCTACACGACGACCCCGAAGAAGCCTAACTCCGCGCTGCGCAAGGTCGCGCGCGTGCGTATCTCCGGCTCGATCGAGGTCACGGCGTACATCCCCGGGGAGGGCCACAACCTGCAGGAGCACTCCGTCGTGCTCGTCCGCGGCGGCCGCGTCAAGGATCTGCCGGGCGTTCGCTACAAGGTCGTCCGCGGCACGCTCGACGCCGCCGGCGTGAGCGACCGCAAGAAGGCCCGCTCGCAGTACGGCGTGAAGAAAAAGTAGATGCCCCGCCGCGCAGCAGCCCAGATTCGCCCCGTCGAGGCGGACCCCGTCCACCGCTCCAAGCTCGTCCAGCAGGTCATCAACAAGGTGATGCTCGACGGCAAGAAGTCGACGGCCGAGCGGATCGTCTACGACGCGCTCGCGCTGATCGGCGAGCGCTCGGACAAAGACCCGATCGAGACGCTCGAGGCGTCGATCAAAGCGCTCACGCCGACGCTCGAGGTCAAATCGCGCCGCGTCGGTGGCGCCACCTACCAGGTGCCCGTCGAGGTCGCCTCGCGGCGCGCCCGCACGCTCGCCGTGCGCTGGCTGGTCGAGTTCGCGCGCCAGCGCCGCGAGAAGACGATGGCCCAGCGACTCGCCAACGAGCTCACCGACGCGCAGTCCCAGCAGGGCGGCGCCTACAAGCGCAAGGACGACATCTACCGCATGGCCCAGGCCAACAAGGCCTTCGCCCACTACCGCTGGTAGCGGGCCGAGGATCGGCGCGATACTGCGTCCTCGTTCGCTCGTGTGCGGAGCACACTTTGCTCGCTGCGTCCTTGTCTCGCTTGACCCTCAGCCCGCTACGGGCTGATTGCACGCAAGCCACGCCCCCGGGCGTTCTCGGTCGCCTGATCGAGGACCCGCTGCTGATCTCGCTGGGACCCGCCCCGGCGTCCCTGTATCCCTCGGCCATCGGTTGGCCTAACGTCCATAGGGATGGACCGCGGCCCCGTGGCGGGGTAGTCTGCGAGCCATGTCGCCTCGCGCGCGATCAACCGGGTGGGGGCGGGCACTGCGCCTTCCCGCGGCCTGGCTGACTGCGCTTGCCTTGCTCGTCGCGGCGCCCTCGGCCGCGGCTGCGTCGCCCGCACCCGGCACGATCGCGACGGTCGCGGGCGGGCCGGTGCTGGGGCCGGTTGCGGCGACGTCGGTCGGGCAGAGCCCGCAGATCGTGGCGGCGAGCCGCGCGGGCACCCCTTACGTCTACGCGCTCGACAGCTCCAACGACACTGTCAACCGCATCGACGAGGGCAGCGGGCAGCAGGTGCTGTTCGCGGGCAATGGCGCGAGCGGCTCCTCCGCCGACGGCAGCGCCGCCGCGGGCGCCGCGTTGCTGGAACCGTGTGGCCTGGCGGTCGACGAAGCCGGCGACGTGTACGTCGAGGAAGCGGCCTCGCGCGTTCGCTTCGTGCCGGCGAGCACGGGCACGTTCTTCGGCCAGGCGATGAGCGCCGGGCACCTGTACACCGTCGCGGGCACTGGGGTTCCCGGCTTCGCGGGCGACGGCGGCCCGGCCACCAGCGCGCAGTTCGACGCCCGCGCCTTCTTCGCGCCGCCCGGGCAGATCGCCGTCGACTGGGAGGGCGACCTCGCGATCGCCGACAGCTTCGACAACCGCGTCCGGTTCGTTCCCGCCAAATCGGCCACCTACTACGGTCGCGCGATGACCGCCGGCGACATCTACACGCTCGCGGGCAACGGCGAAGCAGCGTTTGGCGGCGACGGCGGCGCTGCAGGCGAAGCCAAGCTGAACGAGCCGCTCGGCGTCGGCTTCGACTCGCTCAACAACCTCGCGATCGGCGACACGCAGAACGCGCGCGTTCGCTTCGTCTCGGCGAGCAGCAAAAGCCAGTTCGGTCAGTCGATGACGGTCGGCTCGATCTACACGATCGCCGGCAACGGCAAACAGGAATACGCGGGGGAGGGCGTCGCCGCGACGGGCGGCGGGCTGCAGTTCCCCGACGGCGTCGCCTTCGATGCGCTCGGTGACCTGCTGCTCGCGGAGACGAACGGCGCCCGAATACGCGCGGTGCCGCGCGTCTCGGGCAACCTGTTCGGCGCAGTGCGAACGGCCGGCGACATCTACACGATCGCGGGCAACGGCAGCTTCGGGTTCTCAGGCGACGGCGGCATCGCCGGCGGCGCGCAGATCTCGACCGCTGAGAGCGTCGCGATCGACCAGGGCGGGAGCCTGCTGATCGCCGACGGCGGCAACGACCGGGTGCGGCTCGTGCCGTCCACGTCGGGGTCCCTGTTCGCAGGCTTCCGCGAAGCAGACCACATCTACACGGTCGCCGGCAACGGCAGTGCCGGCTTCTCCGGCGACGGCGGGCCGGCGACGGGCAGCGAGCTCGCGACCCCCGTCGGCATCGCGCTTGCGCCGCAGGGCGGCTTCGCGGTGGCGGACTTCGTCAACAACCGCATTCGCTTCGTCTCCGCCGGCGGAGCCCTGTTCGGGCAGGCGATGAGCGCGGAAGACATCTACACGGTCGCCGGCAACGGGACGGGCGGGTTCGGCGGCGACGGAGGTCTGGGGACGAGCGCGGAACTGTCAGAGCCCGAGGGCGTCGCCTTCGACGCCGCCGGCGACCTCGCGGTCGCCGATCGCTTCAACCACCGCGTGCGCTTCATGCCTGCCGCCTCGGGGACCTACTTCGGCCAGGCGATGAGCGCCGCGCACATCTACACGATCGCGGGCAGCGGCAAAGCGGGCTTCGGCGGCGACGGAGGACCGGGACCCGCCGCCGAACTGGACGAGCCGGTGAGCGTCGCCTTCGACGCGGCCGGCGACGTGTTCATCGCGGACGCGGAAAACCACCGCGTGCGCTTCGTGCCGGCGAGCTCGGGGACCTACTTCGGCCAGGCGATGAGCGCGGCGCAGATCTACACGATCGCCGGCAATGGCAAAGCGGGCTTCAGTGGCGACGGTGGACCCGCGAGCGCCGCGGAACTGCAGAACGCGTGGTCCGTGGCCGCCGACGGCGCGGGCGACGTCGTGATCGCCGATCCCGGCAACGCGCGCGTGCGCTTCGTGCCGGTGAGCTCGGGCAGCTTCTACGGCCAGGCCATGAGCGCCGCGCACATCTACACGATCGCCGGCAACGGCGGGACTGGATTCAGCGGCGACGGCGGCCCCGCGACGGCCGCGGAACTCGAGCCCCAGGGCGTTGCGCTCGACGCCGCCGGGGACGTGGCGATCGGCGACGAGCAAAACAACCGCGTGCGGCTGCTCGCCGCGCACGAAGCGGCGATGTTCGGGGTGGCGATGCGCGCCGGCGACATCTACACGATCGCCGGCAGCGGTGCGGCAGGCTTTGGCGGAGACGGTGGCGCCGGCACCGCGGCACTGCTCTCCGAACCCAACGGCGTCGCCTTCGACGCGGCCGGCGACGTGCTCTTCGCGGACGCCGGCAACAACCGCGTCCGCATCGTCTACGGCGGCGGCCCGGCGGCGAGCGGCCCGGTGCCGAGCGGGCCAGCGCAGAAAGGCCCAGGCCCGAATCCGCGCAAAGCGCCGCTGCTGGGCGGCGTGCGTCAGTCACACTCGCGCTGGCGCGAGGGCAGCGCGCTGGCGCGGATCAGCCGCCGCCGTCGCGCGCCGCTCGGGACGACTTTCTCCTTCACGCTCGACCAGGGCGCGACCGTCACGCTGCGCTTCACGCAGCGTCTCCCTGGGCGGCGACGGGGCCGTCGCTGCATACCGCCGAGCCGCCGCAACGCGAAGCGCAGGCGCTGCGCCCGCACCGTGACGATCGCGACGCTCTCCCTCCCGGCGCGCGCGGGACTGGACAAGCTGGTCTTCCAGGGACGCGTGTCGCGCAGTCGCAAGCTGCGGCCAGGCCGCTACACGATGTTGATGCGTGCCGCCAATGCGGCGGGCAGCTCAGCCACGCGCTCGCTCACGTTCACGATCGTGCGCTGAGCTCAGATCCAGACCCGGCGGTGTCGCGGGGCGTGGTAAGCCCCGCTAGGCCTTGACCCATCCAATCATGCTCGCCTCCCCGCTTTGGCGCGGGGCGGTGCGCGCCCGCAGTTCGGCCTCGAGGCGCCGCAGGCCAGCGCGCAGGTCCTCGGGGTGACAGAACGTCCGTCCAGACCCTTGAAGAAATAAGCTTCGGTACCTAAACTTAAGGTACCGAATGGCTTCCACGCAGACGACAGACCTCGACACCGCCGCCGGCTCGGCCGCCGCCGCAACCGACACGCGCGACCACGGCCCAGCCGCCCACGACCGCATCGAGCCCTACGTGTGGAAGATCGCAGGCGTGGTGATCCTCGGGATGATCATGTCGATCCTCGACACGACGATCGTCAACGTCGCGCTGCGCACGCTCGGTCACGACCTGCACAGCTCGATCTCACAGATCCAGTGGGTCGTGACCGGCTACCTGCTCTCGCTTGCGGCGGTCATCCCGGTCACCGGCTGGGCTGCGCGGCGCTTCGGCGCCAAGCGCGTGTACATGACGTCGCTGGTGCTGTTCACGGCCGGCTCGGCGCTGTGCGCGGTGGCCGCGTCGACGACCTCGCTGGTGCTCTTCCGCGTGCTGCAGGGAGCGGGCGGCGGGATGATCATGCCCGTCGGCCAGCTGATCATGGCGCAGGTCGCCGGCCCGCAGCGCATGGGTCGTGTGATGGGCATCGTCTCGATGCCGGCGATGCTCGCGCCGATCCTCGGCCCGGTCGTCGGCGGGACGATCCTGCAGAACCTGCACTGGTCGTGGATCTTCCTCGTCAACCTGCCGATCGGCGCGATCGCCTTCGTGCTGGCCTGGCGGATGCTTCCGCACACCGACTCCGGCGAGGCCGGGCGCCTGGACGTGCTTGGGCTGGCGCTGCTGTCGACGGCCTCGACAACGCTCGTCTACGGCCTCAGTCAGCTCGGCACGCACAGCAGCCTGACGGCTCCGATCGTCGTCTGGCCGATCGCCATCGCGCTCGTGCTGTCGAGCGTGTTCGTGTGGCATGCGCTGCGCGTCGAGCGCCCGCTGCTGGACGTGCGCCTGTATGCCAACCGCGTCTTCGGAGCCGCCTCGCTGACCACCTTCGGCCTCGGCGCGGCGCTGTTCGGCGCGATGATCCTCGTGCCGCTCTACTACCAGGAAGTGCGCCACGAGAGCGTGATCGTCACCGGGCTGCTCGTCGGCCCCCAAGGCCTGGGAATGCTGCTCGTGATGCCGCTCACCGGCCGTCTGACGCAGCGCTTCGGCGGCGGCCGGGTTGCTCTGGGCGGCGTGCTCATCCTCTGCCTCGCCACGATCCCGCTGGCGTTCGTCGGCGCCGGTACCTCGATCGCCTTCATATCGCTCGTGCTGCTGATCCGCGGCGTCGGCATCGGCTTCTCGTTCATGCCGGCGATGACCGCTGCCTTCTCCGCGTTGCGCCCCGACCAGCTCTCCGACGCCACGCCACAGCTGAACGTGTTGCAGCGGATCGGCGGGGCGATCGGCACGGCGGTCCTCGCCGTGGTGCTGCAGCGCGCGACCGGCCACGCCCTGATCAAGCCCGCGAGCGCATTTCAGAGCGCCTACTGGTGGTCGGTGGGCATCTGCGTGCTCTCGCTGATCCCCTGCGTCGTGCTTCTGCGAGCCGAGAACCCGCACGCGCGGCTGAGCCGTGCGGCGGCCAACGCGGAGGCGGCAGCCGAGCCGCTCGGGGTCTGAGCAGCGCGATGGCCGGCCCCACCACAGCCAAGCCTAAGCCCGCGGCCGCCCCAGTCGGCGAGCTGAGCCCGCCGCTGGCGGAGCTCGGTCTGGCCTTCCGTCTCGTCTTTCGCACGCTCAGCCGCCTGCGCGGCCGCGATACGCACCTGCAGGGCTCAGAGCTCAGCCACGCGCAGTTCGAGCTGCTGATCGAGCTCGACGAGCGCGGCGAGCTGCCCGCCGGCGAGCTCGCGGCGGCCGCGCGCCTGACGCCGGCGACGGTCACGCAGATGCTCGATCACCTGGCCGCTTGCGGGCACGTCGAGCGCCTGCGCTCGCCGACCGATCGACGCGTCGTCGTGTCGCGTCTGACCGCCCAGGGTCGCGAGAAGATCGCCGCCAAGCGCAGCGCCTGGCAGGGTCGCTGGCAGGACGCGCTGGGGGATGTTTCCGAGCGCGATCTGCGTGCCGCCACGCGGGTGCTCCAGCGGCTCGGGAAGATGTTCGACGACGCCTCGCCCGGGGCCGGCTGCGACCCCGTCGTCGACGGCGTGCAAAGCCACTCTCAGAGCCCGCAATAGCCGTCTGAGAAGGCCAAATCCTCTGCTATAGTCGGCCCCGTCGCGCGTGTGCCCGCCTCGCTTTGAGCGCCGCTACGACGGAGTCGCAATCAAGATGGAGACCTCGATCAGATAGCGCAGCGGACCGGTCCACAAGACCAGTAGCGCGCGTGGACCCGAGGGGTCCATTTTTTTCGCCCGAACCGCCACCGGTCGCCACCAACCCCACTCACTGATGCCACGCAAGTACTCACTGCAAAACACCCGCAACATCGGGATCATGGCGCATATCGACGCCGGCAAGACGACGACGACCGAGCGCATCCTCTACTACACCGGCCGCACGTACAAGATCGGCGAGGTGCACGAGGGCGCGGCCGTGATGGACTGGATGGAGCAGGAGCAGGAGCGCGGCATCACGATCACCTCCGCAGCCACCACGGCCGAGTGGAAGGGCCACCGGATCAACATCATCGACACGCCGGGGCACGTCGACTTCACCGTCGAGGTCGAGCGCTCGCTGCGCGTGCTCGACGGCGCGATCGCGCTGTTCGACTCGGTCGCCGGCGTCGAGCCGCAGTCTGAGACGGTCTGGCGCCAGGCCGACAAGTACCACGTCCCGCGCATCGCCTACATCAACAAGATGGACCGCATCGGCGCCGACTTCGACCGCGGCGTGCAGACGATGATCGATCGTCTCGCCGCCCACCCGGTGCCGATCCAGCTGCCGATCGGCAACGAGGCCGATTTCCTGGGCGTCGTCGACCTGGTGAAGATGAAGGCGATGCTCTACAAGGACGAGCTCGGCACCGAACAGGAGGAAGTGGAGATCCCGGCCAACCTCGCCGAAGCCGCCGAGGCTGCGCGCGAACACCTGCTGGAGGAGGTCTCCCACTACGACGACGCGCTGCTGGAGCTGATCCTCGAAGAAGCCGAGGTGCCCGAGGACGTGCTCAGGAACGCGATCCGCAACGCCACGCTGTCGACCAAGCTGACGCCCGTGCTGTGCGGCTCGTCGTTCAAGAACAAGGGCGTGCAGCCGCTGCTGGATGCGGTGATCGACTACCTCCCCTCGCCGCTGGACGTGCCGCCGATGACCGGCACGGAGCTGATCAAGGGTCAGGAGGAGGAGCGCCAGGTAGTGCGCAAACCCGACGACTCAGAGCCCTTCTCCGCGCTGGCCTTCAAGATCGCCGCCGACCCCTACGTCGGCAAGCTCACCTACTTCCGCGTTTACTCCGGACGACTCGAGGCGGGCTCACGCGTGCTGAACGTCAACAGCGGACGCACCGAGCGGATCGGACGCATCCTGATGATGCACGCCAACGAGCGCGAGGAGGTCGCCGAGGTCTACGCCGGCGACATCGCCGCGGCGGTTGGCATCAAGCAGGTGATCACCGGCGACACGCTCGCCGCGCCCGACGCACCGATCCGCCTGGAGAACATCGTCTTCCCGGTGCCGGTCATCAAGGTCGCGGTCGAGCCCAAGACGAAGGTCGACCAGGAGAAGATGTCGATCGCGCTGGGCCGGCTGGCCGAGGAGGACCCGACCTTCCAGGTGCGCACCAACGAGGAGACCGGTCAGACCGAGATCTCGGGCATGGGCGAGCTGCACCTGGAGGTGCTCGTCGACCGCATGAAGCGGGAGTTCGGCGTGGAAGCCAATGTGGGACGCCCGCAGGTGTCCTATCGCGAGACGGTGCGCGAGACGGTCGAGAAGATCGAAGGCAAGTTCGTGCGGCAGACCGGTGGCTCGGGGCAGTTCGGGGTCGTCTACATCAGCCTCGAGCCGGCGCCCGGCGAGGGATTCGAGTTCATCAACAAGATCAAGGGTGGAAACATCCCCTCGGAATACATCCCGGCAGTCCAGAAAGGCATCGAAGATGCACTGGACAACGGCGTCAAGGCGGGCTACCCGATGGTCGACCTGCGCGTGACGCTCACCGATGGCAAGTACCACGACGTGGATTCCTCGGAGATCGCCTTCCGGGTCGCCGGATCGATCGCCTTCAAGGAGGCCGCCAAGCGCGCCAAACCGGTGCTGTTGGAGCCGATCTTCGCCGTAGAGGTCGTCACGCCGGAGGGCTTCCTCGGCGAGGTGATCGGTGATCTCAGCCGCCGTCGCGGCCGCGTCGAGGGCCAGGAGCGCATCGGCAACGCACTCGCGGTCACCGCACGAGTTCCGCTGAGCGAGATGTTCGGGTATGCGACCGACCTGCGCTCGAACACGCAGGGACGGGCCAACTACACGATGCAGTTCGAGAAGTACGAGGAGGTTCCGGCGAACATCGCCGAGAAGATCGTCGAAGAGCGGACGGGGGAGCCGGTCGCCGCCTAGGCGGGCAGGCCGGGCAGCACAGAAAGCAAGACTTCAGCAGCAAGCGCCAGTCACCGACTGGCGCAGTTAGATAGATTTCTCAGGTTCGCCCTCACAGGGCGGACATACAAGTCGATATAGGAGCGAACCAAAAGTGGCGAAGGAGAAGTTCGAGCGCGACAAGCCGCACGTCAACGTCGGGACCATCGGTCACATCGACCATGGAAAGACGACGCTGACCGCTGCCATCACGACGGTGCTGGCCGAGAAGGGCGGCGCCGAAGCCCGCACCTTCGCGGAGATCGACAACGCTCCTGAGGAGAAGGAACGCGGCATCACGATCGCCACGTCGCACGTCGAGTACCAGACCGAGAACCGGCACTACGCGCACGTCGACTGCCCTGGGCACGCCGACTACGTGAAGAACATGATCACGGGCGCCGCGCAGATGGACGGCGCGATCCTCGTCGTCTCCGCCGCCGACGGCCCGATGCCGCAGACGCGCGAGCACATCCTGCTTGCCCGCCAGGTCGGCGTGCCGTACATCGTCGTGTTCCTCAACAAGGCGGACATGGTCGACGACGACGAGCTGCTGGAGCTGGTCGAGGTCGAGGTTCGCGAGCTGCTCAGCGAATACGACTTCCCCGGCGACGACATCCCCTTCATCACGGGCTCGGCGCTGAAGGCGCTGGAAGGCGACGAGGCCTATAAGGAGAAGATCATCGAGCTCGCGGCGGCGCTGGACACGTACATCCCCGAGCCGGTGCGCGAGCTGGACAAGCCGTTTCTGATGCCGGTCGAGGACGTCTTCTCGATCACCGGCCGCGGCACGGTTGCCACGGGCCGCATCGAGCAGGGGATCGTCAACACGGGCGACACGGTGGAAATCGTTGGCGTGCACGACTCGACCTCGACGGTCGTCACGGGCGTTGAGATGTTCCGCAAGATCCTCGACCAGGGTCAGGCCGGCGACAACGTCGGTTGTCTGCTGCGTGGAACCAAGCGCGAGGAGATCGAGCGCGGCCAGGTGCTGTGCAAGCCCGGCTCGATCACGCCGCACACGAAGTACAAGGCCGAGGTCTATGTCCTGAAGAAGGAGGAGGGTGGCCGCCACACGCCGTTCTTCACGGGCTACCGGCCGCAGTTCTACTTCCGCACCACCGACGTCACCGGCGTGGCGAAGCTGCCCGAGGGCGTCGAGATGGTCATGCCCGGCGACAACGTCCAGATGGACATCGAGCTGATTCAGCCGATCGCCATGGACCAGGGCCTGCGCTTCGCCATCAGGGAGGGCGGTCGCACGGTCGGCTCTGGCGTTGTGACGGAGATCATCGAGTAGCAGCCGCCGCCCTTCGGGGCGGCGTTTCATTGGCAGTCCGATACGACTAACAAAGCCTCCCGCAAGGGGTGGTGGCGAGCAGGAGGGCGGATTCCTCACCCGGAAGCCGCTTTTACTCATCACCCGGGAGGGGCTCCGGCGGGAGTTCGCTGCGCCGCTGGAGACGCCGAGCAGCCCAGACAGCAGTGCCGCAGCGAGTAGACACCACAGACCAGACCAAGACGAATCACAGACAAGAGAGCGCAAACAACTTCCATGGCATCTGCCACCCAGAACAAGATCCGCATCCGCCTGAAGGCGTATGACACCTCGGCGATCGAGTCGGCGGCGAAGGAGATCGTCGAGACGGCGACGCGCACCGGCGCGACCGTCTCCGGTCCCGTGCCGTTGCCTACCGAAAAGAACGTCTACTGCGTGATCCGCTCGCCGTTCAAGGACAAGGACTCGCGCGAGCACTTCGAGATCCGCACGCACAAGCGCCTGATCGACATCCACCAGCCGACGCCGAAGACGGTCGACTCCCTCCAGCGCCTGGATCATCTCCCGGCCGGTGTGGACATCGAGATCCGCCTGGCCACCTGACCCTCTACCGCTCTCTGCTCAACCGCTTGCAATGTCCGCCATCCTCGCCAAGAAGCTCGGCATGACACAGGTCTTCCAGGAGGACGGAAGCGTCGCGCGCGTGACTGTGCTGCAGGCCGGGCCTTGCCCGGTGACGGCGATCCGCTCGCCTGAGCGCGACGGCTACAACGCGTTGCAGCTGGCGTTCGGGCAGAGCAAGGAGAAGCACCTGACGAAAGCCGAGCTCGGCCACCTGCGCAAGGCCGACGCGCCGCCGCTGCGCCACGTCGTCGAGTTCCGCGACGAGGCTGGCGAGCTGCAGGTCGGCGAGAGCGTGACCGTCGAGTCCTTCGAGGTGGGCGCTCGTGTGAAGATCTCCGGCGTCTCCAAGGGCAAGGGCTTTCAGGGCACGATCAAGCGACACAACTTCGCCAGCGGCCCCAAGTCGCACGGTTCGCACAACAAGCGCGCGCCGGGCTCGATCGGCGCGTCGGCGACGCCCTCGCGCGTGCACAAGGGCATCCGCGGACCGGGCCAGATGGGCAACAAGCGCGTGACCCAGCCGGGCCTGGAGATCGTCTCGATCGACACCAAGGAGAACCTGCTGCTCGTTCGCGGCTCGGTGCCGGGTCCGCGCGGCGGCGTGGTGGAGGTGCGTAGCAATGCCTGACGCCCCCGTGCTCGGTGCTGGCCGATCTTCGATCGGTAAGAAGGTCAAACTCGATGATGGCGCCTTCGGCGCGAGCTTTCGTGGTCCGCTGGTGCACCAGAGCGTGCGTGCCGAGCAGGCCGCGCGCAGGCGCGGCACGGCGGCGACGAAGACGCGCGCGATGGTCTCCGGCGGCGGCGCCAAGCCGTGGCGCCAGAAGGGCACCGGCCGCGCCCGCGCCGGCTCCAGCCGCTCGCCGATCTGGACGGGCGGCGGCGTGGCCTTCGGCCCGCAGCCGCGCTCGTACACGTTCAAGGTCAACCGCAAGGAGCAGCGCGCGGCGCTGCGCAGCGCGCTGTCGCTGCACGCCGAGCGCCGCTCGCTTGCGATCCTCGACGTGGGCGCCTTCGAGGCGCCCAAGACGCGCCAGGCCTTCGACCTGCTCGACGACTGGGCACAGAGCGGCCCGACGCTCGTCGTGCTCGCGCCCGAGGAGTCCGCGGCGGCGCTGTCCTTTCGCAACCTCACCCGCGTGGCCGTGCTGAGCGCCGCCGACGTGGGCGTGACCGATCTTCTCGCCGCGGCCTCGCTGCTGGTCTCCGAGGCCGCGCTGGCAGAGCTCACGGCGCGTGTCGCCCATCAGTCCGCGCGCCGCGGCGCCGAGGAGGCCAAGGCCTGATGGATCACTCACAGGTGATCATCCGCCCGGTCGTCTCGGAGAAGAGCTACGTGCTCTCTGCGCTGCACCGCTACACCTTCCGCGTGCACCACGAAGCGCACAAGACGCAGATCCGCCAGGCCGTCGAGGCGCTGTTCGACGTCCACGTCGTCGAGGTGCGCACGTCGACGGTCAAGTCCAAGCCCAAGCGCCGCGGCACCACGACCGGGCGCACGCGTACGTGGAAGAAGGCCATCGTGCAGGTGCGCGAGGGCGAGTCCATCCCGATCTTCCAGGGCCTCGCGGCCGTGGACTCGTAGGAGCCAGCTATGCCCATTCGCAAGCCCAAGCCCACGAGCCCCGGTATGCGCTTCGTGTCCTACCCGGACTTCGCCGAGGTCACCAAGTCAAAGCCCGAGAAGACGCTCGTCGAAGGGCTGAAGAAGAGCGGCGGGCGCAACGCGCACGGGCGCAAGACCTCGCGCCATCGCGGCGGCGGTGCCAAGCGCGCCTACCGCCGGATCGACTTCAAGCGCCGCAAGGACGGTGTCGACGCGAAGGTCGCGGCGATCGAGTACGACCCCAACCGCTCGGCCTACATCGCGCTGCTGCACTACGTCGACGGCGAGAAGCGCTACATCCTCGCGCCGCAGCGGCTGACCGTCGGCATGACTGTCTCCTCCGGCGACACGGCCGAAGTCTTCGTTGGCAACTGCATGGCGCTCGAGCGCATGCCGGTCGGCACGGTGATCCACAACGTCGAGCTGCAGCCGGGGCGCGGCGGTCAGATGGCGCGCTCGGCCGGCGCCGCCGTTCAGCTGATGGCCAAGGACGGCGAGATGGCGACCCTGCGCCTGCCCTCGGGCGAGATGCGCATGGTGCGTGCCGAGTGCCGCGCCACGGTCGGCACGCTCGGCAACGCCGAGCACCAGAACGTGAAGATCGGCAAGGCCGGGCGCAAGCGCCACATGGGCGTGCGCCCGCAGACGCGCGGCACGGCGATGAACCCTGTCGACCACCCGCACGGCGGCGGCGAGGGCTCGACGACGGCCGGTCGCCACCCGGTCACGCCGTGGGGCGTGCCGACGCTCGGCTACCGCACGCGCAAGAAGAACAAGGGCTCCGACGCATACATCGTGCGCGGCAGACGACGTGGAAAGGGCAAGCAGCGATGACCACGCACACGCATGGCGGCGCCGGATCGGCGTCCTCGATCGCTCATGTACCGAAGCCGGGCGACACTCGCTCCGCTCGCATCCCCGTTTCGGCCAGCACATTTCGCTCACTGCGTCCTTGCCCGGCTTGCCCTGCGTGTGCGTGGGAGCGCGAGAGGGAGGAACAGCGATGAGTCGCTCCAGCAAGAAGGGTCCGTGGGTGGAAGAGCGCTTGATGAACCGCATCGAAGCGCTGAACACCGCCAACAACAAGAAAATGCTGCGCACGTGGTCGCGCGCGTCGACGATCTTCCCGGAGATGGTCGGCCACACGATCGCCGTGCACGACGGCAAGAAGCACGTTCCCGTGTTCATCAGCGAGTCGATGGTCGGGCACAAGCTCGGCGAGTTCGCGCCCACGCGCATGTTCCGCGGTCACGCCGGCTCCGGGCGGGTCAGATGAGCCTGAGCACGCATGGCGGCGCCGGATCGGCGTCCTCGGTCGCTCGCGTGCAAAGCACGCCACGCTCCCTGCGTCCTTGCCCGGCTTGCCCTGCGACCTCAGGACGGCCGGGTTCGTTTCCGGAGGTGCTGGCATGACCGCCGAGCAGGAGAAGGACGACGTGACGCCGGCGGACGCGCCCGAGGCCAAGAAACCGGCCGCGAAGAAAGCTGTGAGGAAACCGGCCAAAGCGGCGGCCAAAGCCGACACGAAGGCCGCCGACGCCAAAGCCGCCGAGGGCAAGGAACCGGCCGCGAAAAAAGCTGCCAAGAAACCGGCCGCCGCGAAAGAGCCGGCGGCAAGCGAGAAGAAAGAGCGCTCCAAAGCCGCCGCCAAACCGGCGCGTCGCAGGGTCGTGCGCGCGCACGCCCGCTACGTGCGCACCTCTGCGCGCAAGGCGCGCATGGTCTGCGGGCACCTGCGCGGCAAGTCCGTGCAGGAGGCGCGCGCTATCCTCGCATTCACTCCTCGTGAGGTGGCGCGCGACTGGAGCAAGCTGCTCGAGTCGGCAGTGGCGAACGCCGAGAGCAACCACGAGTTGCTCGAGGACGATCTGATCGTCCGTGAGGCCTACGCCGACGAGGGGCCGACGATCAAGCGCTTTCGCCCGCGCGCGATGGGCCGCGCGACGCCGATTCGCAAGCGCACCAGCCACCTGACGATCGCACTGACCACCGACACCGCGCAGCGCACAACCAAGAGAAACGGCTAGAGAGACAGGTATGGGACAGAAGGTTCATCCAGAGGCAATGCGCGTGGGCTACATCCACGACTGGAAGTCGAACTGGTTCACCGAACGCCACTTCGCCGAGTACCTGGCCGAGGACGTGCGCATTCGCGAGCACATCACCAACAAGCTCGCGCACGCGGGGTTGTCGAGCATCACGATCCGCAAGGACGCAAACGAGCTCGAGGTCAACATTCACACCGCGCGCCCGGGCATCGTGATCGGCAAGTCGGGCAGCGAAGTCGATGCGCTGCGCCGCGACCTGCACAAGATGACCAGCAAGCAGATCAAGGTCAACATCCTCGAGATCAAGCGCCCCGAGCTCGACGCGTCGCTCGTCGCGCAGTCGATCGCCGAGCAGCTGCAGAACAGGGTCGCCTTCCGGCGGGCGATGAAGCGCGCGCTGACGAGCGCGATGCGCTCCGGCGCAAAGGGCGTGAAGGTGCAGGTCTCCGGACGTCTCGGCGGCGCCGAGATGGCCCGCACCGAAAGCTACTCCGACGGTCGCGTGCCGCTGCACACGATGCGCGCGGACATCGACTACGGCTTCTACGAGTCGCGCACGACGTTCGGGCGCATCGGCGTCAAGTGCTGGATCAACAAGGGCGAGATCATGCCCGAGGGCTACACCGGCACCGACCTCACCGACCTCACCGCGCCGGCGGCCCCGAGCTCTGATCGCGACAGTCGCGGAGGACGCGACGGGCGCGATGGACGCGGGCGCGGTCGCGGCGGCGGCGGTCCGGGCGGCGGCAGCGGCGGCGGACGCGGACGCGGCGGACCGGGCGGCCAGGGTGGCGGCGGACGTGGACCGGGTGGCTTCGGTGGCCAAGGCGCACGTGGCGGCGGCGGCGGTGGCGGGCGCGGTCCCGGCGGCGGTGGGCGCGGCGGACCCCGTCCAGGCGGCGGTGGGCGCTGATGCTCTCTCCCAAGCGCGTCAAGCACCGCAAGCAGCACCGTGGACGCCGTGCCGGCACCTCGCGTGGTCAGGTCAAGGTCCAGTTCGGCGAGTACGGCCTGAAGGCGCTCGAGGGTGGCTGGCTGACCAACCGTCAGATCGAGGCCGCACGTGTCGCGATGACGCGCAAGATCAAGCGTGGCGGCAAGGTGTGGATCAACGTCTTCCCCGACAAGCCCGTCACCAAGAAGCCCGCCGAGACGCGCATGGGCTCGGGCAAGGGCTCGCCGGAAGGCTGGGTCGCGGTGGTCAAGCCCGGGCGCGTGATGTTCGAGCTGGCCGGCGTGTCCGAGCCGCTCGCGCGCGACGCGATCCGGCTGGCGGCGCACAAGCTTCCGGTCAAGTCCAAGTTCGTGCTGCGCGAGGACTGAGGCTGAGATGAAGGCGAAGGAGATCCGCGACTTGGAGGACAGCGAGCTGGTCAAACAGATCGGCGTGCTGCGCAAAGAGGTGTTCGGCCTGCGCTTCGCCAACGCGACCGGCGAACTGGACAACACCGCAGGCGTCGGACGCGCCAAGCGCGAGCTCGCGCGCGCACTGACGGTCGCGCACGAGCGCGAGCTCGGAACAAAGCGCAACTGAGCATTAGCTAAGAAGAAACGGAAGACATGGCTGACGAGAAAGACAACGAGACCCCCGCAACGCCCGACGACACCGAGGCGCAGACGCCCGACGCTCCAGAGGCTCAGGAGCCGCAGGCCGAGGCGCCCGAGGCCGCGGCGCCCGAGGCCGCGGCAGCTGAGGCCGAGACGCCTGAGGCAGACGAGCCTGCGGCCGAGGAGCCAGTCGCCGAGGCAGCTGAGGCGCCCCAGGCGGCCGAGGAGGTTCCCGCGAGCGAGCCCGAGGAGCAGCTTTCCCCGAAGGAGCGCCGGCGCAGGACGCGTTCCAAGCACGAGCGTCAGGCGCGGCCGACCCGTACGCCGGAGGAGCGTCAGGCCGACCGGCTGGCGACGCGCAAGACCAAGGCCGTGAGCCGTCGCGCGCGACGCCTGCAGGAACGCGCGAAAGCCGCCGAGCGTCGTGCCGCAGCGCCGGCCGCCGAGCCACTTGCGCCGGTGCACGCGCCGGTCGAGGGCAGGCGCAGGATGCGCCAGGGGATCGTCATCTCAGACAAGGCCTCCAAGACGATCACCGTGCGCATCGACGTTGCGCGCCGCCACCGTCGTTACGAGAAGATCGTGCGCAGCTCGAGTACGTTGCACGCGCACGACGAGAACAACGACGCGCACGAAGGCGACGTGGTGCGCGTGATCGAGAGCCGGCCGCTGTCGCGCTCAAAGCGCTGGGCGCTCGTCGACGTCTTGGAGCGCGCGCGATGATCCAAAACGAGACGAGATTGCGCGTCGCGGACAACACGGGCGCGCGGGAGATCCTGTGCATCCGCGTGAAGGGCGGCTCGCAGCGTCGCTACGCGTTCGTGGGCGACGTGATCACGGCGACGGTCAAGCAGGCCAACCCGCAGGGCGCCGTGAAAAAGGGCGAGGTCGTCACGGCGGTGGTCGTGCGCACGAAGAAGCCGATCGGCCGCGACGACGGTACCTACATTGCCTTCGATGAGAACGCCGCGGTGATCATCGACGACCAGAACAACCCGCGCGGCACGCGCGTGTTCGGGCCGGTCGCGCGCGAACTGCGCGAGCGCAACTTCATGAAGATCGTCTCGCTGGCGCCGGAGGTTCTGTGATGGCCCGCGCAACGGTTGCCAAGCGGCGCAACAAGCTGAAGATCCGCTCTGACGACCACGTCAAGGTCACGGCGGGCAAGGACCGCGGCAAGACCGGCAAGGTGCTGCGTGTGGAACCGGCCAAGCAACGACTGTTCGTCGAGGGTCTGAACATGGTCAAGCGCGCGGTGCGCCCGCAGGTCAACCAGAGCTCCTCCACGCTCCCCGGCACCGAGGGGCAGCTCGGCGGCGTGATCGAGCGCGAGGGGCCGATCCACATCTCAAACGTTATCCTGCTCGACGCCAAGGGCAACCCCACGCGCGTGCGCATCGAGCGCAAGAGCGGCTCGCGCGTGCGCATCGCCAAGAGCACCGGGGCGGAGCTGGACTGAGTATGGAGGCTACGACCACAGACGCACCGCCCGCACGCCTGAAGGCCCGGTATTTCGAGGAGATCCGCCCGACGCTGATCGAGCGCTTCGAGTACTCGTCGGTGATGCAGGCCCCGCGCGTGGAGAAGATCACACTGAACATGGGCGTCGGACTGGCCAAGCAGGACTCCAAAGTGCTCAAGGCGGCCACCGAGCAGCTCGCGACGATCGCCGGCCAGCAGCCGAGCGTGCGCCGCGCGCGCAAGTCGATCGCGGCCTTCAAACTGCGCGAGGGCATGCCCGTCGGCGTCGCCGTGACGCTGCGCGGCGAGCGCGCCTACGAGTTCCTCGACCGCCTCGTCTCGATCGCGATTCCGCGGATTCGCGACTTCCGCGGGCTCAACCCGCGCTCGTTCGACGGCCGCGGCAACTACTCGATGGGCGTGCGCGAGCAGATCATCTTCCCGGAGATCGACTACGACGCGATCGACCAGGTGCGCGGGCTGGACGTCACGATCTCCACGAGCGCCGCCAGCGACCGCGAGGCGTTCGCGCTGCTGCAGGCGCTCGGCATGCCGTTCGCGGCCCAGGGTCGCCCCAAGGGCTTTGACCCGCAGGCCGATGAGGCCGAGGCCGAGGCGCGCGCCGCCGCACACGCGGCCAAGGTCGCCGAAGCGCCGGCCCCGGCAGCCAAAGCTGCGCCCCAGACGCCAGCGCCCGAGGCCGCTGAGCCCGAGGCAGCGGACGAGACTGCCGAGGAGCCGGCCGAGACTGCCGAGGAGCCGGCCGAGACTGCCGATGCGTCGGCCGAGACCGCTGAGCCCGAGACATCGGACGAGACGGCCGAGGATGATGCCGCAGCCGAGACCGCCGAGCTCGAGGCGCAGGCTGCGGCCGAGACAGCCGAGGTTTCCGAGGACGCAGAGCAGGGTGACGAGCCCGAGGCCACGGCCGAGCAGGCCGCCGGCGCAGAGGCAGCCGCAGCAGAGCAGGAGCAAGCCGCAGAGACCGCCGAGAAAGAGAGCACCGACTGATGGCCAAGACATCTCAGCGCGTCAAACAGACGCGCACACCAAGATTCAAAACCCGCGCCTATACTCGGTGCAGCCGTTGCGGACGTCCGCGCGCGGTGTATCGCAAGTTCGGGGTGTGCCGCATCTGTTTGCGCGAGCTCGCCCACAACGGCCAGATCCCCGGGATGACGAAGTCCTCCTGGTAGCGACGGCGCCACGACTTCTGAGATAGCGATCAAACCATGTCGATGACAGATCCCATTGCCGACTTCCTCACGCGCGTGCGCAACGCGATCCACGCTGCGCACGAGACGGTTGAGATCCCCGCGTCCAAGACCAAGAGCGAGCTCGCGCGCATTCTCACCGAGCAGGGCTACATCGACTCCTACTCGGTGATCCCCGAGCCAGACGGCGGCCCCGGTCAGCTGATCCAGATCCGCTTGAAGTACACCGAGGACCGCCGCTCGGCGATCGCCGGCCTACGCCGCGTGTCGCGCCCCGGCCGGCGCACGTACGTCGACGCCAAGCACATCCCCAAGGTGCTCGGCGGCATGGGCACTTCGATCGTCTCGACCTCGCACGGTGTGATGACCGGGCACGACGCGCGCTCGGCGGGCGTCGGCGGCGAGGTCCTGGCGCAGGTCTGGTGAGCTGACGTGTCGCGCATCGGCAGACAGCCCATCGCAGTTCCGACCGGCGTGACCGTCGCGATCGAGCCCAACGAGGTCCGTGTCAACGGCCCCAAGGGAGAACTCTCCGAGCGCATTCACAAGGACATCGAGGTCAAGCAGGACGGCGAGCAGCTGGTCGTCACCCGCCCGACCGACCGCGGCGAACACCGCGCGCTGCACGGCTTGACGCGCTCGCTGGTGGCGAACATGGTGCAGGGCGTGACAGCGGGCTATGAGAAGCGTCTGGAGATCCAGGGCGTCGGCTATCGCGCGCAGCTGAAGGGCAAGAACCTCGAGCTCGCTGTCGGCTACTCGCACCCCGTGCCGATCCCGGCGCCCGACGGGATCGAATTCGAAGTGCCCCAGCCGACGCGTGTCGTCGTCAAAGGCATCTCCAAGCAGCTCGTCGGCGAGACGGCCGCGATCATCCGCAAGCAGCGCCCGCCCGAGCCCTACAAGGGCAAGGGCATTCGCTACGAGGGCGAGTACGTCCAGCGCAAGGTAGGAAAGCGCGCATGAGCACGCATACCGTCGCTGGATCTTCGTCCTCGGTCGCTCGCGTGCGTAGCACGCCACGCTTCCTGCGTCCTCGCCCAGCTTGGTCTGCGCGCTCATGCGATGCGTCGAGTCGATCGGGGGCTCGCTCATGAGCGTCATCACCAAGGGCGACCGCCGTCTCAAGCGCCGCAGGCGCGTGCGCGCGAAGGTGTCGGGCACGGCCAGCCGGCCGCGCATCTCCGTGTTTCGCTCAAACCAGGGCATCTGTGCGCAGCTGATCGACGACACCGCCGGTCGCACGCTCGCGGCCGTCAACTGGTACGAGCCCGACCTGCGCAAGCTGGGCAAGCCCGAGCGCACCAAGCGCGCGGGCGAGACGCTCGCCGAGCGGGCCAAGGCCGCCGGCGTCGCCGAGGCCGTGTTCGACCGCGGCGGCTATCGCTACCACGGGCATGTTCGTGCGTTCGCCGAGGCGATCCGCGAGAGCGGCATAACCGTCTAGGCGTCCAGGCATCCCGCGACCGCTACCCTCTTCACTGCTCTCATGTCAATAACCGTAGACCGCTCAGTCACTCCCGCCGGCCTGGATCTCCAGGAGCGCGTGGTCGAGATCAACCGCGTGGCCAAGGTCGTCAAGGGTGGCCGGCGCTTCTCGTTCACGGCGCTCGTCGTCGTCGGCGACGAACGCGATGTCGTGGGCATCGGCTACGGCAAGGCCAACGAGGTGCCGCTGGCGATCCAGAAGGGCGTCGAGCGCGCGAAGAAGGACCTCTTCCGCGTGCCCAAGCACGGCAGCACGATCACCCACCAGACGACCGGCATCTTCGGCGCCGGGCGCGTCCTGCTCAAGCCGGCATCGCCGGGTACCGGCGTGATCGCCGGCGGTGGCGTGCGCGCGGTGCTCGAGCTCGCCGGCATCCACGACATCCTCTCCAAGAGCCTCGGCACGCAGAACCCGATCAACCTCGTCAAGGCAACTGTCGCCGGCCTGCGCGGCCTGCGCACCCCGGCCGAGGTCGGCGAGCTGCGCGGCCTGTCGATCAACAAGGTTCTCGGCCTCAGCAGCGAGCCGGCCAATGGCGCCCCGGCGGCCGGCGAGGTCTCCGCCGCGAGCGAGGCGGAAGCGACCGCCGAGCCCGAAGCCGAGCCCGTCGTCGCCGCAGCCAGCGAGGAGGCGTCATCCTGATGGCAGCCCTCACCGTGACCCAGCGCAAGTCGCGCAACGGCGCGAACAAGAAACAGCTCGACACGCTGCGCTCGCTTGGATTGCGGCGAATCGGACACAGCGTGCGGGTGCAGGACTGCGATCAGGCGCGCGGAATGCTGCACGCCGTGCGCCACCTCGTTGAGGTCAAGGAGGGCTCGCGATGAGCCCTGACGAAGACGCCAAGCCGCAGCGCATCGGGCTGCACAGCCTCGCGCCGGCCCCCGGCAGCCGTCGTCCGCGCAAGCGCGTCGGCCGCGGCGAAGGCTCGGGTACGGGCAAGACTGCGGGGCGCGGGCAGAAGGGCGCGGGCTCGCGCTCGGGCTCCAAGCGCCGCGCGCGCTTCGAGGGCGGCCAGATGCCGATCCACATGCGCATGCGCAAGCTTCGCGGGCCGCACATGAAGAAGTCGATGCCGTTCGAGCCCTTCCGCACGCACACCCAGCCGGTCAACATCGCCTCGTTGGAGAGCCGCTTCGACGCCGGCGCCGAGGTGACGATCGAGCTGATGCAGGCCAACGGGCTGGGCACCCGCAAGGACGTCCCGATCAAGGTGCTCGCCAACGGCGAGCTGTCAAAGGCGCTGACCGTGCACGCGCACGCCTTCAGCGCCAGCGCTAAAGAGCGCATCGAGGCAGCCGGCGGCACCTGCAAGCTCGTCGAGCGCTAGAGAGCCGTACGGGCCGTGCAAGCGGCGGCACGCACCAGCGCATCCACTAGAATCCAGCGCTCCGCGGGAGGGAGTGCAGCGGCGCTCTGAGCCGCGGAGCAAAGCCCATGCTCTCGACGATTCTCAACGCATTCCAGGTTGCGGACATCCGCAAGAAGATCGCCTTCACGGCGGGGATGCTGCTGATCTACCGCCTCGGCTCGCACATCCCCGTGCCGGGCGTCAACCTCAGCGCCGTCAACAACATCCAAAAGGAGTTCGGCGGGTCGAACATCCTCGGGCTGCTGAACCTATTCTCCGGCGGCGGCCTGTCGCGGATCGCCCTGTTCGCGCTGGGCATCATGCCCTACATCACCGCCTCGATCATCCTGCAGCTGCTGCAGGTCGCCGTGCCCTCGCTGGAAAAGCTCTCCAAGGAAGGCGAGGTCGGCCAGGCGCGGATCACGCAGTACACGCGCTACCTCACCGTCGGCCTGGCCTTCGCGCAGTCGATCGGCTACGTCTTCCTGTTCCACACGCTGCAGGCGAAAGCCGGCGAATCGGTCGTCACGCACTTCGACGCGCCGCACATCTTCTTGATCGTCATCTGCCTGACGACCGGCTGCGTGCTGCTGATGTGGATCGGCGAGCTGATCACCCAGCGTGGCATCGGCAACGGCATCTCGCTGCTGATCTTCGCCTCGATCGTCGCGCGCCTGCCGAGCGGCATCCAGACGTGGTGGACCTCGCAGAACCAGGTCTTCAAGGTGATGATGCCCTTCCTCGTGCTCGCCGTCGTCGCCGGCATCGTGTTCGTGCAGGAAGGCCAGCGGCGGATTCCCGTGCAGTACGCAAAGCGCGTGATCGGGCGGCGCATGACCGAGGGCGGTCAGACCTACCTGCCGTTGCGCGTGAACATGGCCGGCGTGATCCCGGTGATCTTCGCGGCGAGCATCATGGCCTTCCCGCCGACCGTCGGGCAGCTCGTGAAAACGCACTGGGGCCAGCAGATCTCCGACTTCTTCTCGCCCAACGGCTGGCACTACGTGGTCGGCGAGTCGCTGTTCATCCTCGTCTTCACATACTTCTACACGGCCGTCACCTTCAACCCGGTCGACCAGGCGGACAACCTGAAGAAGTACGGCGGCTTCATCCCCGGCGTCCGGCCGGGGCGGCCGACCGCCGAATTTCTCGACCGCGTCCTCGCGCGCCTGACGTTCCCCGGCGCGCTGTTCCTCGCGGCCGTCGCCGCGCTGCCGACGATCCTGATCGCGCGCACGCATCAGAACATCCCGCTCGGGGGTACCTCGATCCTGATCGTGATCGGCGTCGCGCTGGAAACGATGAAGCAGCTCGAGGCGCAGCTGATGATGCGAAGTTACGAGGGCTTCTTGAAGTAGTCATTCGGGGGGAGGTCGGGAGGCGGGGCCTGCCCCCTTCCCGCGTCAGTGCGAGGGCTTCTTGAAGTAGTCCCGCTGGCAGCGCAACGGATAGGCTGCCTCGCACTTGTCGGAACTGAACCTCATACTGCTCGGTCCGCCGGGCGCGGGGAAGGGCACCCAGGCCGAGCGCCTGCGCGAGGACTTCACCCTGCCGCACATCTCCACCGGCGACATGCTGCGCGCGGAGGTGACGCAGGGAAGCGATCTGGGTCGCGAGGCCAAGCGCTACATGGATGCCGGCGACCTCGTTCCCGACGAGGTGATCATCTCGATGATCATCAAGCGAGTCGAGGGGCCCGATGCCGCCGAGGGCTTCCTGCTCGACGGCTTCCCGCGCAACGAGCAGCAGGCCGACGCGCTCGCGGAGGCCCTCACCGGCCTCGGCCGACGCCTCAGCGCGGCGCTGCTGATCGAGGTCGGCGACGACGAGCTCGTGCGACGGCTGGCCGGGCGGCGCGTGTGCGTGAAGAATCCCAGCCACATCTACCACGTCGAGTTCGACCCGCCCAAGCACGAGGACGTGTGCGACCAGGACGGCTCGCGCCTGATCCAGCGAGACGACGACAAGGAGGAGACGATCCGCCGGCGCCTGCAGGTCTACCACTCCCAGACCGAGCCGCTGATCGACTACTACGATCGCGCCGGCCAGCTGCGCCGCTTCGACGGGACTCGCGACCCCGACGAGGTGCACGCGCGCATCAGGGCGACCGTCGCGGCGCTGCGCCTGGAGGAGAAGCTCTAGGGGGCCAGCTAAGCTCCCCGGGTGATCATCAAGAAGTCCCCAGAGGAGATCGAGAAGATGGCGCGCGCCGGCGAGATCCTCGTGGCGGCGCTGGAAGATGTCGAGTCGCGAGTGGCGCCCGGGGTGAGCACCGAGGAGCTCGATCGCGCCGCCGAGCGCCTGATCCGCTCCCGCGGCGGCGTGCCGACGTTCAAGGGCTATCGCGGCTTTCCCGGCTCGATCTGCGCTTCGCCGAACGCGATGGTCGTGCACGGCATCCCCGGCCCGTATCGCCTCAAGGACGGCGACATCATCTCGATCGACGTCGGCGTAACGCTCGACGGCTGGGTCGCCGACGCCGCGCGCACGCTGCCCGTCGGCGAGATCGGCGCGCAGGAGCAGAACCTCCTGCGCGCGACCGAGCAGTCGCTGCACGCCGGCGTCGCCGAGTGCCGCGCAGGCAACCGCATGGGCGACATGTCCAGCGCCATCCAGCGTGTCGCCGAGGGCGCGGGGCTGTCGGTCGTGCGCTCGCTCGTCGGGCACGGGGTCGGGCGCAGCATGCACGAGGACCCGCAGGTGCCGAACTACGGCAAGCCCGGCAAGGGTCCGCTGCTGGAAGAGGGCATGGTGCTCGCCGTCGAGCCGATGATGACCGCCGGTGCAGCCTCGGTGCGCGTCGGCGGCGACGGCTGGGCGATCTTCTCCCAGGACGGCTCGCCGGCGGCCCATTTCGAGTTCACGATCGCGATCACCGGCGACGGGCCGAGGGTCCTCACGCCGTGGCATCTCGCCGCAGCAGCGCACGCGGGCGAGCACGCTCCGCAGGGCGCCGCGAGCACCTAGGAGTTGCTACCATCAGGAGTCCTGCTCGATGCGAGGTGTATGTTCGTGGTCGAGCGATCTCCACGACTTGGTAGCGGCGGCCGCAACGGCAGCCAGAGCCGGGTCGCGGAACCCAGCCGCCGAAAGGGATCATGAAGGTACGACCGTCGGTCAAGCCGATGTGCGAGAAATGCAAGATCATCCGCCGCCACGGGGTGGTGCTGGTGATCTGCCAGAACAAGCGCCACAAGCAGCGTCAGGGGTAGAGGCAGATGGCTCGCATCGCGGGGATCAACCTGCCCTTGAACAAGCGCTCGGAGATCGGGCTGACCTACATCTACGGGATCGGTCGCGCGACGTCCAACAAGATCCTCGCGCAGGTGGGCGTCAGCCCGGACACCTACATTCGTGACCTCACCGAGGACGAGGTGGCCAAGCTGCGCGACGCGATCGACGACGGCTACGCGGTCGAGGGCGACCTTCGCCGCGAGCGCTCGCAGGACATCAAACGCCTTCAAGAGATCGCCTGCTATCGCGGTCTGCGCCACCGCCGCGGCCTTCCCGTGCGCGGCCAGAAGACCAAGACCAACGCGCGTACGCGCAAGGGCCCCAAGCGGATGCAGGTCGCCGGCAAGAAGAGAGCGGGTAAGAAGTAGTGCCCGCAGCTCCCAAACGCGCCCGCGGCCGGCGCAAGCCAAAAAAGAACATCCCGATCGGGCAGGCGCACATCAAGACTTCGTTCAACAACACGATCGTCTCGCTGACCGACACCACGGGCAACGTGATCGCCTGGGAGTCCGCCGGAGGAGCCGGCTTCAAGGGCTCGCGCAAGTCGACGCCGTTCGCCGCCCAGGTGACCGCCGACGCCGCAGCGCGTAAGGGCCTGGAACAGGGTCTGCAGAAGGTCGAGGTCTACGTCAAGGGCCCGGGCTCTGGCCGCGAGACTGCGATCCGCTCGCTGCAGGCCGCCGGCCTCGAGGTGACCGGCGTCAAGGACGTGACCCCACAAGCCCACAACGGTTGTCGCCCGCGCAAGCGGCGGCGCGTATAGCCGGCGCGGAGACGAGCTGACAGATGGCCAGAGACACAGGACCACAGTGCAAGCAATGCCGCCGCGAGGGACAGAAGCTGTTCCTCAAGGGCGAGCGCTGCCTGACGGACAAGTGCGGCGTGGAGCGCCGTTCCTACCCGCCGGGCGAGCACGGCCGCGGTCGCATGAAACAGAGCGAGTACCGCGTGCAGCTGCGCGAGAAGCAGAAGGCCAAGCGCTACTACGGCGTGCTCGAGAAACAGTTTGCCGGTTACTACAAGAAGGCCTCGCGCCAGACCGGGATCACCGGCGAGAACCTGCTCGCGATGCTGGAGTGCCGTCTGGACAACGTCCTGGTGCGTCTCGGCTTCGCGGCTTCGCGCCGCCAGGCGCGCCAGCTGATCCGCCACGGCCATTGGACGGTCAACGGTCGGCGGGTGAACATCCCCAGCTATCAGGTGCGCCCGGGCGAGGTGATCGCCATCAAGGCCGAGACATCGGCCACGCAGGTGGTCAGAGATGCCACCGAGCTCACCGGACAGATTCCCGCGTGGCTACAGGCCGACCATGAGTCACTCACGGCCAAGGTGCTGCGCAAGCCGGAGCGACGCGAGGTCGCCGCGCCGGTGCAGGAGCAGCTCATCGTCGAGCTGTACTCGAAGTAGTTAGCGGGACCCTTTCAGCGCCCCGCCCCAGGTGGGCGAGGCTCCCGAGCCGGCCGTCCCCCGACGCCGGTGCGACACCAAAACGACGTTAGGACTCTGATGCTCGACTTCCAAATCCCCCGGATCACAAGCGAGTCCGTGGAGCAAAACCGTGGCACGTTCACGATCGAGCCGCTTGACCGCGGGTTCGGCTACACGTTCGGAAACTCGCTGCGCCGCGTATTGCTCTCGTCCCTCTCCGGGGCGGCTGTCACGAGCGTGCGAATCGAGGGCGTCGCCCACGAGTTCTCGACGATCAACGGCGTCAAGGAGGACGTGACCGACATCGTGCTCAACCTCAAGGGCGTGGTCTGCCGCATGCACTCCGACGCCAGCGAGGTCGAGGCGCCGCTGGTCGTCAGCGGACCCGGCGAGATCACGGCGAAGGACATCGACCTGCCCGCCGGCGTGGAGATCCTCAACCCCGACATCCACATCGCCACGCTCGAGAAGAAAACGAAGCTCGAGCTGTACATGACGATCGGCCGCGGCCGCGGCTACCGCCCGGCTGAGGAGAACAAGTCCTCTGACCAGCCGATCGGCGTGATCCCGATCGACTCGATCTTCTCGCCCGTGCGCCGCGTCGCCTACGCCGTGGAGGGGGCCCGCGTCGGTCAGAAGACCGACTTCGACAAGCTCACGCTGGACATCGAGACCGACGGCTCAATCGACCCGCAGGCGGCGCTGCGCGAGGCGGCCGAGCTGCTGATCAGCCAGCTGGCGATCTTCACCGACGCCGACCGCATCCAGGAGCTGCGCGCGACCCCCGGCGGTCAGCTCGACGGCCACGGCCTCGCCGTCGGCGGCGGCGCCCCCGCGGCGCTGCAGGGCGAGGAGTACAGCATCCTGATCGAGGAGCTCGAGCTCGGCGTGCGCTCCTACAACTGCCTCAAGCGGGCCGGCATCCAGACGGTCGGCGACCTGATCTCCAAGTCCGAGGCGGAGCTCAACGCGATTCCGAACTTCGGCAAGAAGTCGATCGACGAGGTCATCGAAACGCTGCACACCCGCGGCCTCGATCTCCGTCAAGACTGAGAAAGCGCCGCGGCCGTTTAGACTCCCCCTGCTCATGAGACATCAGCGCAAAAGACACCAGCTGAGCCGCGACAGCGCGCATCGCAAGTCGCTGCTGATGAACCTGAGCAAGGAGATCATCGAGCACGAGCGGATCAAGACCAGCGAGGCGAAGGCCAAGGCGGTCAAGCCGGAGGTCGAGAAACTGATCACGCTCGCCAAGCGCGGCGACCTGCACGCGCGTCGCCAGGCGCTGTCGACGCTCTCGCAGGACAAGTTCGCCGTGCACAAGCTGTTCGAGGATCTCGCGCCGCGCTACGCCGACCGCCCGGGCGGCTACACGCGCATCCTCAAGCTCGGTCCGCGCAAGAGCGACGCGACCGAGATGGTCTTCATCGAGCTGGTCTGAAGTCGCTGGCCGATCTTCGATCGGTGGCGCGCGCTGCGGGGATGATCACAAAGCTGACGCTCGAGTACGACGGGTCGGGCTTCGCGGGCTGGGGGCGCCAGCCGGGGCTGCGCACGGTGCAGGAGGAGGTCGAGCGTGCGCTGCGGACGGTGCTCGGCGAGACCGCCACCGACGGATCGCCGCTGAAGCTGACGGTCGCCGGGCGCACCGACCGCGGCGTGCACGCTTGGGGGCAGGTCGCCAGCTACGCGCACGAGGCCGTCGACCCGCTGCGCCTGAACGGCCTGCTCCATAGAGATGTCGCCATTCTGCGCGCCGAACCGGCGCCGGAGGGGTTCGACGCGCGCCGCGATGCGCGCAGCCGCACGTACTGCTACCGCGTGCTCGCGCGGCGCGCGCGCAGCGTGTTCACGCACAACACGGCATTCTGGTGGGTGGGGGAGCTCGACGGGGAGGTCCTGAGGCAGTGCGCGAGCCTGCTGCTCGGCAAACACGACTTCACGGCGTTCACCCCGCGCGAAACCGAGCACCGCTGGTTTCAGTGCAGGGTCGTCCGGGCCGAGTGGCTCCAGGCGGGCGACACGCTCGAGTTCTGGATCGAGGCGGACATGTTCCTGCGCCACATGAACCGCGTGCTCGTGGGCACGATGCTCGACGTCGCCGCCGGTCAGGCGACGGTCGAGCAGTTCGCGGGCCTGCTGCAGGGCAGCCCGCGCGCGCAGGCGGGGAGGACCGCGCCCGCGCACGGGCTGGCGCTGGCGAGCGTGTCCTATGCGTAGGGGCTTGCGCCTATGCTGCATGAGCTGATGCTGAACGTTCTGCTGACAAACGACGACGGGATCGAGGCCGAGGGCCTGCAGGCGATGCGCGTCGCGCTCGCCGCGATCGACGGCGTTCGTCTGGCGGTGATCGCACCCGACGGCAACCGCTCGGCGATGGCGCGCTCGATCACCACGCGCAGGCCGCTGTGGGTCGCCGAGGTCCCGTTCGCCGACGGCTCGGTAGGGTATGCGACCGACGGCACGCCGGTCGACTGCGTGCGGCTGGCGAGGCTCGGGCTAGTCGAGGGCTTCGACGCCGAGCTGGTCGTCGCGGGGATCAACCACGGTGCGAACCTCGGCGACGACATCACCTACTCGGGCACGGTCGCCGCGGCGCTGGAGGGCGTCGTCCTCGGTCTGCCGTCGATTGCCGTCTCTCAGCAGTCGGGGGCGCGGGCGCTGGACTACCGCTTCGATGGCGGCTTCGGCTTCGAGGTCGCGGCGCAGTTCGTCGCACGGCTCGTGCAGCGCATCGAGGACGTGCCGCTGCCGGCGACGACGCTGCTCAACGTCAACGTCCCGGCGGGGGGGCCCAGCGGTGTGGAGGTCACGAGCCTGGGCAAGCGCATCTACCGCGACGAGCTCAAGCTCGACAGCGAGGAGCAGCACCGCCGCCGCTACTGGATCTACGGCTCGGACCCGGGCTTCCACGACGAGCCGGGCACCGACCTGGCCGCCGTGGCCGCCGGCAGGATCGCCGTCACGCCGATTCACTTCGACCTGACCGATCGTGCGGGCCTGCAGGCGCTCAAGGCCTTCGACCTGAACGACTTGCTCGCGCCCGTCACGCGCGAGACGCCGTGAGCGCTGCGCAGACGCCGCCAAAGACACACGCGCGAGCGCAGGAGCTGCACAAGCTGCTCGATCACCACTCGCGCCGCTACTACGTCCTGGACGACCCGGAGATCGGCGACGACGAGTACGACGCGCTGCTCGATGAGCTGCGCGCGATCGAGCGCGAGCACCCCGAGCTGGTCGGCCCCGATTCGCCCACGCAGCGCGTCGGCGGCGAGCCGGTCGGCCGTCTGGAGAAGGTCGAGCACCTCGAGCCGATGCTCTCGCTCGGCAACGTGCGCTCCGAGCTACAGCTGCGCGCTTGGGTCGAGCGGATGCGCAACCACCTAGCGCGCGAGGGGATCTCCGAGCCGCGGTTTCAATATGTCGTCGAGCCGAAGATCGACGGGCTGGCGATCAGCCTGGTCTATCGCGACGGCTCGCTGCAGCGCGGCGCGACGCGCGGCAACGGCGAGATCGGCGAGGACGTCACGCACAACCTGCGCACGATCTCGGCGATCCCGCTGGAGCTGACCGACGCGCCCTCGCTGGTGGAGGTGCGCGGCGAGGTCTACATGTCGCTCGCCGACTTCACGGCGCTGAACGAGCGCCGCGCGGAAGCGGGCGAGTCGACGTTCATGAATCCGCGCAACTCGGCGGCCGGCACGATCCGCCAGCTCGATCCGGCCGATGCCGCCAAGCGGCCGCTGTCGATCTGGTGCTACCAGGTGGGCATCACCGACGGCCTCTCCTTCCAGCGCCACGTCCAAGCGCTCGAGTGGCTGAAGCAGCACGGATTCCGCGTCAACCCTGACGTCAAGCTGCTGGGCAGCGAGGATGAGGTGATCGCGCAGTGCCTGCAATGGCAGCAGCGCCGAGGCGAGCTCGACTTCGAGATCGACGGCGTCGTCGTCAAGGTCGACGACCTGGCGCTGCAGCGCAGGCTCGGCTCGGTCGGGCGCGATCCCCGCTGGGCGGTCGCGTGGAAGTTCCCGCCGACCACGGCCGTGACGCGACTGGAGAAGGTCATGTGGAACGTCGGCAAGTTCGGCGACATGCGCCCGTACGCCGTGCTTGAGCCGGTGGTCGTCGGCGGTGTGCGCATCGGTATGGCGACGCTGCACAACGAGGAGGACCTCGCGCGCAAGGACATCAGGGCGGGCGAGGAGGTGATCGTGCTGCGCGCCGGCGACGTGATCCCGCAGGTCGTCTCGCCGGCGCCACACGTCGTCGAGCAGAGGGGTCGCCCGCCGCGCCCGCGTCCGCCGGCGCGCTGCCCGTTCTGCAACACCCAGACGATCAAGGCTCAGGACGCGGTGTTCACCAAGTGCCCCAACCCGCTGTGCCCGGGCCGCGCCTGGCAGCTGCTCAAGCATTTCGTCTCGCGCGGCGCGATGGACATCGAGGGGCTCGGCGAGAAGCAGGTCGCGCTGCTGCAGCAGCGCGGCTTGGTAAAGACGGCGGGCGACTTCTACCGGCTGACCGAGCCCCAGCTGCTGGAGCTGGACGGCTTCGGCGAGCTGTCGGCGAAGAACCTGCTCGCGGCGATCGACGCATCCAAGCAGCGCCCGTTCGCGCGCGTGCTGTTCGCGCTCGGGATCGAGGAGGTCGGCGAGGTGACCGGACGAAACCTCGCGCAGCGCTTTCGCAACATCGAGGCGCTGCTCGCGGCCTCGCCCGAGGAGATCGAGCAGACGCCGGGGATCGGCAGCAAGATGGCCGCGTCGATCCGCGCGCAGCTCGACGACGAGCGCATGCGCGAGCTGATCGACGATCTGCGCGAGCTCGGCCTGCGCTTCGCCGAGGAGGGGCCGGCGCCGTCGGAGGGCCCGCTCAACGGCAAGACGCTGGTGCTCACGGGCACGCTGCCCGACTGGTCGCGCGAGCAGGCCACCGAGCGGATACTGGCCGCCGGAGGGCGCGTGACCACCTCGGTGTCGAAGAAGACCGACTATCTCGTCGCCGGCGACAGCGCCGGCTCGAAGCTTGCCAAGGCCGAACGGCTGGAGGTGCCTGTGCTCGACGAAGCGGGGTTGCGCGAGGTGCTCGGTCAGTAGTCGGCGAGCGTGATCGTCATGTGGTCCTGGATCACGTGCGCCAGCGTCGTCGAGATGCCGTCGTTGAAGAACGCGAAGGCGAGCAGGTGTCCGTTGGCGGCCTGGCAATAGCCGACGAGGTTGGAGTAGCCGGTGAGCGTGCCCGTCTTGCCCTGACAGCGCCCGGAGGCGGCTGTGCCGCGCATGCGTTTGGCGAGCGTGCCGGTGTGCCCGGCGATCGCCATGCTGTTGCGCAGGATCGCGCCGGTCGGCGTGGGGGCGAGCGTGACGAGCAGGTCGGCGACCTGATAGGCGGAGGTCCGGTCGGCTTCTGAGAGCCCAGAGCCGTCGACCACGCGGGGGTGAATCCCCAGCAGCGCTGAGATCGTCTGGCTGACGACCGCAGCGCCGGCGGCTGTCGTTCCGGCGCCTCCGGCGGCGCCGCCGAGATCCTTCAGCAGCGTCTCGGCGAAGAAGTTGTCCGAGGGCGGCAGCATCAGGCCGAGCAGCTGTTCGACCGTCGGTGAGCTGACCTGCGCGAGCTGCGCAGCGCCGGGCGCAACGGCGGCTGCCCCGCTTGAGCCACGGATGCTCACGCCGTCGTTCTTGAGCATCGCCCACAGCTTGCGCGCGGCGTAGACGGCGGGGGCGTGCGCTGCCTTTTCCGCGCCGCTGGCTCCGCGGTCGAAGGCCAAGCCGCTCAGCGTGCCTTCCAGGAAGGGGTCCTGGGCGTAGCCGCTGGACGGCTCGCCGCGCTGGGAGTCGAAGTTGGACTCGTCGCCGTAGACCGAGCCGCGCACGGCGTGGATGCCGTCGACTTGCACCAGCTGGGAGACGAGCGTGGAGATGCTCGCGCCGACGCCGCCGTAGTGGCTGCGGATGAACGCCGAGTCGCCGAACGTGGGGTCGCCGCCGCCGTGCAGGTACAGATCGCCTTCCCACACCCCCGTCGGGCTCAGCGCACCGGTGCCGAGGACCGTCGTCGACAGGCGCGCGGTTGAGCCCAGGCGCGCCAGCGCCGTGGTGGCCGTGTAGAGCTTCTCCACCGACGCGGGCGGGCGCAGCGTGGTGTCGCGCAGGGAGAACAGCGCCTGTTTGCTTGTGAGGTCGTAGACGTAGGCGCTGGAGCGCGCGCCGGAGATCTGCATCTGATGCGCGAGGTCGCCCTGCAAGGCGCCCAGGCTGCCGGCTGCCTCGGCGCCGGCCGGCAGCGCGGCAAAGCCGATCGCGAGCGCGGCGAAAAGCGCCGCGCTCACTGGCCGTGGCCGTCTACGGGCCCGCCGGCGCAGGGCATCGCGCGCACTGATCGGCGCCCGCAAAGGCACAGCGATGCGCTCCTCGGTCATGTGTCCCTTAGAATCAAGTCAGGATGGGCAAGGTTGTCAAGCTGGAACCGACGGACACGGCCAAGGTTGCGGCGAAGAAGCGTAGGGCGAGCATGCACTCGGCCAGGGGTGTCGGACGCAATGGATCGGCCGATCGGCGCCGGCGTCCCAGGCGCCACAAGACGGCGCTCGTGCTCGGCGGCGGCGGGTTCACCGGCGGTGTCTATGAGATCGGCGCGCTGCGGGCGCTCGACCTGCTGGCGGTGAACAGCAGCGTCAACCAGTTCGATGTCTATGTCGGTACGTCCGCGGGCGCGTTCATCGCCGCGCTGAGCGCCAATGGCGTGACCCCCGAGGAGATGATGCGGGTGGTCACGCGCCAGGGCAAAGCGCCCTTCAAAGACATCGACCTCAGCGACCTGCTGCGCCCCAACCTGCTCGAGTTCGCGCGCAAGGGCGCGGTGCTGCCGCTTCGCGCGCTGTCGATGGCGCGACAGATCATCTCCCAGCGCGGCGGCGTGTCGCTGATGGACGTGGTGCTCGGCCTCGCCGAGGGACTGCCGTCGGGCGCCTACACCGGCGCCGGGATCGAGTCCTACCTGCAGGAGGTGCTCTCAGAGCCAGGCCGCACCGACGACTTCGACGAGCTGGCTTGCGAGCTGTACCTGACCGCGACCGACCTCGACACGTGCGAGCGCGTGGTGTTCGGCGTGGACAGCGCAGAAGACGTGCCGATCTCCACCGCCGTGCGCGCATCCGGTGCGCTGCCGATGGTCTATGCGCCGGTTCGCATCGGCGATCGCGAGCTGATCGACGGCGGAATGGTCTCGACGACGAATCTCGACATCGCGGTGGAGGCGGGGGCCAAGCTGATCGTCGTGATCAACCCGATCGTGCCGTTCGTCAACGACTTCGCCGCGCAGATCAGAACACTGCGCGGCACGCGCCCGCGGCGCGTCTCGGACATGGGCTTCCCGCAGATCGGCTACCAGGCGTTCAAGCTCGTCGCCCACCAGCGGCTGCACGAACTGGCCAAGAACTGGGAGAGCCGCTACCCGGGCGTGGACATCGTGCTGATCGAGCCAGAGCCGACCGACGAGCTGATGTTCCAGACGTCGATGATGAACTTCGCCTCGCGCGTGGAGATCGCCCGCCACGGCTTTGAGTCGGTGACCAAGCATCTGGCCGAGGAATACGAGCGCTACGAAGCTGTCGCCGAGCGCCACGGCATCGACATCTCGGGCACTCGCGTGCGCAAGGTCGTCGAGCACTTCGACACCGAGCCCGAGCAGGTCAGCGCATGGCGCAAGATCCTCGAGGGGACCACTGGCACCCTCCTGCGCCAGTCCGGCTCCGCCAACTAGTCCGCGGCTGGGCGCGGCGCCAATAGCGCTTTGTCGACGGCCGCGAGCAGGCGCGTAGTCGCGTCGCTGTTGCGGATGCCGATGCGCACGTGCTGAGGCTCGCCGAGCGCGTCGCCTTCGGCGACGAGCACGCCGGATTGCGCCAGTCGCGCCGCGAGCTCCCCGCCGCTGAAGGCCGGATGCGCGGCCCAGACGAAGTTGGCCTGACTGTCGGCGACCTCGAAGCCGCGCTCGCGCAGGCCCTCGGTCAGGCGCGCGCGCTCCTCGCAGATCGCGCGCATGTGGCGGGCGAGCAGACCGGAGCACGTACGCAGCGCCTCAAGCGCTCCGGCCTGGGAGATCTCTGAGACGCCAAGATCCGGCTCCAGCTCGGCCATCAGATCCTGCGAGTCGGGTCCGCCGATCGCATAGCCCACGCGCAGGCCGGCCAGTCCCCAGGCCTTGGAGAAGCTGCGAAAGACGAGCAGGCGCGGATGATGCTCGAGCAGTTGCAAGGACGAGTTGGTCGGCTGGGTGTCGACGAACTCCACGAGCGACTCGTCGAGCAGCACGGCAACGCCCTCGGGAATGCCGTCGAGCAGTCGCTTGAGCTCGCTGGTCGGGAGCAGCTCGCCGGTCGGATCATTGGGGCTGGCCAGGGCGATCACGCGCGTCGAGGGCTCCTTGGCCGCCTCGATCAGCGCGTCGACGCCGCCGGTGATCGGCACGGCGCGGCCGTGTGCGCGTCGCGCCATGATCGGATAGAGCGGGTAGGAGGGCCAGGTCGTCAGCAGCTGCTGGCCGGGCTCGATCAGCGCTCGCGTGGCGGAGCTGAGCAGCTCGGCGGCGCCGTTGCCGAGGATCAGCCGCCCTGGGTCGACCTGAAGGCTCGCTGCGAGCTCGTCGCGTAGCTCAGAGCCGCGCACGTGCGGATAGTGATGCAGCCCGCGCCGGGCGACGTAGGTGATCGCGCTGACGATCCGTGGGTGGGGCAGATCCGGCCAGGTCGTCTGCGAGAGGTCGAGCGTGTCGACGCGCGTGAGCGCTTTGCGACGGCGCTCGGCGGCGTCCTCGCGCAGGCCCGCGTTGACCTCCTCCTCGGACATCCCTTCGAACTGGCGGTAGTAGTCGAGCAGACCCACGGCAAAGCCCGTTCTAGCAGGCGATGTCGAGCGCGGTCCGGTACCGGTTCGGCGCGCCGGCTGGGGTGCTCATCACTGGCCGTTACGGGAGATGGTGATCGACCCCGGCCCGTGAATCACCACGAACCAGAACGCGAACCCCAGCCCGCAGACCACCGCGGCGGCGCCAAAGATCCGGCCCATGATCCCCGTTCGCTGGTCGTAGCCTGCGGCGCGACGCACCAGGATCCATGCCTGGTCGAGGCGTTTCAGCAGCGAAAGGGTCCCAAACAGGAGCACGAACAGCGCGATGAACGAGACGAGGATTCCCATGCCGACGCTTCCTGAGAGGTAGTCGATCTGCGAGCCGACCCACAGGCATGCGAGCGGGATCGGTCCCCAGCAGAGCAGGCTGAGCAAGATCATCGCCGCAACCATCACGCCGGCGATCGAGCCGTCCACGCGCTGGCGCTTCTCGCTGCCTCGCTCGGGCAGCGAGCGGAAGCGAACCGGCGCAGTGCCGGGGCGGCGTCCGACGAACAGGCCGCCGTTGTCGCTTGGATCGCTGCGCATCAGTCTCTATGTTCGCAGCTAACGACGCGATTCCGGCGCGCTCGCCGAGGCTGGCCACGCCAGCGAGTCGGGCGCTCGTCGGCGATGACCTATCAGCCCGCGTAGAGGGCGTCGAACAGGTCGGCGTATTTCTCGTTGACGATGTTGCGCTTGACCTTCAGCGTCGGCGTCAGCTCGCCCGTCGCCTGGGAGAGATCGCGGTCGAGGATCATGAACTTCTTGACCTGCTCGACCTGCGCGTATTTGGCGTTGGCGCGGTCGATCTCCTGCTGGATCAGCGAGCGCACCTGCTCACAGCGCGCGAGCGACGGGAGGTCCTTGGGCAGGTCGTGCTCGGCGGCGTAGATCGGGATCTCCTCCTCGTCGAGCGTGATCAGCACGACGGGATACGGACGCTGGTCGCCGTGCATCACCGCCTGGGAGATCCAGCGGCACTGCTTGAGGTCGTTCTCGATGTTCGCCGGCGTGAGGTTCTTGCCGCCGGCGGTGATGATGATGTCCTTCTTGCGCCCGGTGATCGAGAGGTAGCCGTCCTCGTCGATTGAGCCGAGATCGCCGGTGTGCAGCCATCCCTCTGCGACGGTGCCGAAGCTCGCGTCGGCGTTGTTGTGGTAGCCGGCGAAGATGTTCGCCCCTTTGACGAGGATCTCGCCGTCGTCGGCGATCTTCAGCTCGACGCCGGGCAGCGCGCGACCGACCGTGCCGAAGCGGTGGTTCTCGACGGTGGAGGTCGTGGCTGCGGTCGCCGTCTCGGTCATGCCGTAGCCCTCGAGCACGGGCACGCCGCAGGCCCAGAAGAACTCGAGGATCTCGCGTGCGATCGGCGCGGCGCCGCTGGTCGCATGGCGCACGCTGCCGCCGAAGATCGCGCGGACGTTTTTGAACAGCTGCTCGTCGGCTTCGTCGAAGGGCTTTTGCAGCTCCTCGGGAACGGCTTCGCCGCGGTTGATCATGTCGCGAACCTTCGCGCCGAGCTTGATCGCGGCCTCGGCGCGCGCCTGCTCCTCGGCGCCCTGAGCCTCGATTGCGCCGTGAGCGAGCGTGTAGATCTTCTCGAACACGCGCGGCACGGACGGCAGATAGGTCGGTTTGACCTCCTGCAGCTCGGGCACGATCTGCTTGGTGTCGCCGCCGAAGTAGGCGAGCGTGCCGCCGAGGTCGAACACGCCCAGCTGGATCAGCAGCGCGAAGGAGTGCGCGAGCGGGAGGTACAGGTAGATGACCTCGTCGCCTTGGATCTCGCCGGCCTCGCCGACCATGTCGATGATCGCGCGGTAGTTGCCGTGCGTCAGGACGCAGCCCTTGGGCGGACCGGTCGTGCCAGAGGTGTAGATGAAGGTGAACGGATCCTCCGGGCGCACCGCCGCGCGGCGTGCCTCGAGCTCGGCCGCGCAGCGTCCGTGTCCGCGCTCGCGAACCTCCTGCAGGCTGATCGCGCCGAGCGCACGCACGGCGTCGGACGGGCCGCCGGCGATCGAGTCCGAGTCCGGCGGGTCGATCACGATGATCGTGCGGATGCCCGGGATCTGGTCGCGGATCTCGGCGATCTTCTGAAGCTGCTCGTCGTTCTCGCAGACGATCGCGCAGGCCTCGGAGTCGGAGATCACCCACAGGCACTCCTCGGGGGAGTTGGTCTGGTAGATCGGCACCACCACGGCGCCGGCGGAGGTCGCGGCCATGTCCGCGTAGGACCACTCCGGGCGCGTGTTGGCGAGGATGCACAGCCGCTCGCCGGGCTGGATGCCGAGGTCGATCAGCCCGAGGCCGATCTCCTGGACGATCTCGGCGAGCTGCTCGTAGCTGACGTCCTGCCACGCACCATCGCGCTTGTAGCGGATGGCCGGTCTCGCGCCGTGTCCCGCGGCAGCCCGCGGGATCAGGTCGGCGATCGTTTGCGACCCCGTTGTCGACCCCGCGGTCGACGCCGTCGTGACCTCCATCCGGACCTCTCCTCCTCGTTGATCAAACAAGCTGGCTGACCAGTCAATGTTAGACCGAGAACGCGCACTTTACGAGCGTCGCGGCAAAGGTCTGCGCTCACACGGGATTGGGCACGTCGAGAAAGACGTGGCGCACGCCGAAACGCTCGGCCAGATGCTCGCCCAGCCGCCTCACTCCGAAGGTCTCCGTCGCGTAGTGGCCGGCGGCGATGAAGTGCAGGTGCGACTCGCGCGCGTTGGCCATCGCGCGCTCGACCGGCTCGCCGGTGAGCAGGGCGTCGGCCCCGGCGGCGGCCGCGTCGGCTAGGTAGTCCGACCCGGCGCCGGAGACGACCGCCACGCTGCGTACGCGCGCCGGGCCTGCGTCGAACACCAGTGGCTCGCGCGAGGTGATCTCGTGAACGCGCGCGAACAGTGCCTCGGGGGAGATGCCCTCACCGGGCAGGCGCGCGAGGATGCCGATCGGCTGGCCGCGATGCAGCGCAAACGGCTCGAGTGCCTCGGCGCCGAGCGCCTGCGCGAGCAGCGCGTTGTTGCCGAACTGCGGATGCGCGTCCAGCGGCAGGTGGTAGGCGGCCAGGGCGATGTCCGCGTCGAACAGGATCTTCAGGCGGCCCTTGAGCGCCGCGTCGATCGGTCCCGGACCCGCACCCCAGAAGAGTCCGTGGTGGACGAGCAGCAGCTGGGCGCGCTCGGCTGCGGCAAGCTCGAACAGCTGCAGATTGGCCGAAACGCCGGTGGCTACCGTCTGGACCTGCGCCGGGCCGGGGACCTGTAGTCCGTTGGGGCCGTAGTCGTCGAAGCGCTCCGGTTCGAGGATGCGATCGAGCTCCTGCAGGATGTCGATTGCGGCGGCAGGCACCGGGCGAAGATAGCGGTATGGAATACTGACGGCGCATCGGGGCGTGGCGCAGCCTGGTAGCGCGCACCGTTCGGGTCGGTGAGGTCCCGAGTTCGAATCTCGGCGCCCCGATAATTCGTCGTTTCTCCGCATAGCCCCGCACTGCTATGCAGATCCGCTCAAATGCTGCTGCGTATAGGTCCGCATACCTCCGCATAACTCCGCACTCCGGTGGTGTGAACCGGTGACCTCACCGGGCGAGCCAGACCAGGATGTGCTGGCCTCTTGCCCATCATTTGGTTTCGTCGTGCTGGGTTCGCAGCCAAACTTCGACGGCTGAGACCTGGAACCGGCGGCGGTTGCCGAGGAGCAAGGACCCGTTCGGCCGCCTCGTGGGGTCTCGACCGTTTCCCGCCGACCCGGAAGCTCCTCAAGGAGCATTTCGGGACGCTGGAGGTAACGATTGGGGACTTCACAAACGGCCCGGGCAGCCACGTGAAGCTCATCAACCTCGAGGAGCTACGACCCGACCTGTTTCCGCCTATGCCGAGCTTGTGACCCCTTGCTCCTGGCGTCGGGGACCCATTGCGACGCGAGTAGTCCCGCGGCGCGGGCTCGGATCGCTGCGGCGAAGGTCGTAAAGCTCAGGTCTGGCGCTGGCTCGTGGATAGGCGACCTTGAATCCGCGGAGGCCGTGACGAAGCAGGCGGCGTCGTAGAGGCGCTCGAGGATGAGTCGGCGGCAAAGGACCTCGTAGCGCTTCTTGTAGGACGCGTCGAGAAAGACGGGGTCGACCTCGAAAAACGGCTGCTTGACGCGTACCGGCTTGGTTGAGCCGGGGGCCTCCTCCAAGAGGAATAGGTATCCCAACCAGGGACGCACAGTTCCGAAGCGGCCCTCGCGGTAGGCGGTCCAGATGTCGATCGCGTTGCCGATTGCCTCCTCGCTGCGGTTGTTGTAGTTGTTGCCGAACGAGGGCCCTACTTGACTCTTGAACTCGATCGCCGCGGCGAGCGCGTCGCCGTGGACGACCACGAGGTCCCACTTCTTCTCTGGGCGGAAGTAGCCGGGGAGCTCGACGGCCGACCCGCGGCTGATGCTTGACGGCGCGAATCCTGCGTCGATAAAGATCGACTCCATGAGCTCGGCCATCGGGTCCATGTGAGCGCCGCCAGTGACGGCGCCTCGCAGGCCGGCATCTGAGCGTCCGGAGTCGCGCTGCCTTTGCGCCTGACCCTCGCGGACGATCCAATACTGGCGAACCGCTGCGTCAAATGCTTGCTGATCCATGCCGCACCGTAGATTCGCGGCGCTGGCGCACCTTCCTACCCTGGGAGCTCCTGGAGCCCATAGGCATCCAGCGCGGCGGCGGTCGCGTGCTCGACATCTCGCGCGGCAAACGCCCGCTCCAGTTCGCGTCCGGTGCGACTTGGGAGCAAGTCGAGTCGTGGAACGCGGATTCGGCGCAGGTATTGAGCCTGGAACCGGAGGTATCCGCCTCGCATCTTCACCGCGTAGCACTCGATGAACATTTGGGCCACACCGGATAGGAGAAGCCCGCCGAGGATCTCGGGATCCCAGCGGTCGCTCGCTACCCAGTAGAGGTTGTGATGTGGATAGAGGAGGCCCGAGTCGAGTACCGGGTGCATCTCGGCCTTGATATCGGGGACAAGGAGCTTGGGCTTGCTTGTGAGCGAGTGGTCGACTCGGTCGATGGTGCGGTACCACTGCTGTGGTCTACGCCCGGCAACGTTGCGCTTGCATAGTGCCGGTGCGTTGGACTCGAAGTACTCGCGCAATCGCGGGTGGTCGTCGAGGGAGACGAGGGCCCCAGTGTCGCCATCCCAGGGGTTCACGAGGAAGTGGCCAGACCAGTCCAGCTGTCCGCTAAGAGTGTCGCGTCCCATCGCGAGCGGCAACAGCCGGTCCTCCTCGACTATCGCCGGGTCCTTGATCACGAATACGCGGTCTGCACCGGTCGCCACGCCAATGCCCACGCGCGTGGCTGTCTTACCGTCCTCCAGTGGCGGCAGGTCTCGCTCCAGCTGGGCCACGAGCGCGAGCCGCTCTGGCGAGCCCGTCGGCCATGATGACGCGCCATCGAACCACGCTGGCAGGCGCGCGGCCTCGAAGGTGGGATCGCTCATCCTGAGGTCGTCCTTGCGGCTGGCCCACAGGCGGACTCGCCGCGCAGCCGATTGATCGAAGCTGCCGTGCGCCGTCGCGACGATCGCGCGCCCCTGCTGCTCCCGACGAAGAATCGTCACAGACGGGTACGCGCTCACCTCCTCGTCAAAGGCATCAACATCGTGCATCTCGATCACGGCCTCGACACAGAACCGCGTGGCGACCATGCTGCGAAGGCGCTGCCCGTACTGGTTGCGCATCCAGCGGTCCGCACAGATGAACCCGAGCGCGCCGCCGGGGCGCAGCGCGTTCAGGCCAACCTCAAAGAACCCAACGTAAACGTCCGAGCGTCCGCCCATCGTCGAACAGGCGCGGCGATAAGCCTCGCTGCGAAAACGCGCGACAGCCTCTAGTCGTATGTACGGAGGGTTGCCGATCACGAAGTCCGCAGTACCGGCGTCCCCCTGATTGAGCAGGAAGTCGTCATGGGTAACCCAGCCCTCGGCAAGAGTCTGTGCCGCCTCGGCTGAGTGGCCACCGCTGACCAGACGTTCCTGCGCTACGCGGCGACTCTCAGCGACGCTAGCCGGCTGCAGATCGCACGCCCGGATGGCGCCGCTGGCCTCGTTGATCTCTCGATCATGAACACGGCACGAACTCACGAGCCGCTCAACCATGGGGCCCAGGAAAGCGCCCGAACCGCATGCGGGCTCGACCGCCTGAAGAACAGCTAGGTCACGGTCGGCCGTGTAGCCGACCAGATCGAGAATCAGCTCAACCACCCAGCGTCGTGTAAAGACAGCCCCGTACTCGTGATCTTCCTCAACGGTCGAAGCAGCGATCGAGGCGGCGTGCGCTTCGTCGCCAAGAAATTGCTGTTGGGCGTAGGCCATGCACCGAGCCTACATCCGGCTGGCGATGGCTCTCGCGGCGCGTGATCCGCAGAGCGGGCGCCGCCGCACGCCTGGAGCTCGTCGGCTCTCTCCAGAGGGGGGGTCTGCCTTGACGAGCTGGGGGAGCAAATGGCGAGTGTCTGCTGAGACTAAGTGTCGCAACCGGGGCGCAAATCGGCAAGCATTTGGCTCTAAAATGCGGCTTTGAGCTTCGACGTGAACCGGGCGCCCCGATTGGTTAGTCAACCGCGAACACCAGCGAACACGGGCGAAGACCCCCGAAGACGCTGAGCCTCCCGGGGCGCTGTTCGCTCGTCCCGCGCGGCTGCTCGTGTCCCCTGCACGCGGAGACTGCATCAGCGCCATTTGACGCGGAGCTGGACTCCCACGTCGATGTCGAGGTGGCCCTGCTGTCGCCAACGCTCACGCAGCCCTCTCAGCTCAGGGTCCGTTGGGGATAAGCTGGATGCCGTGACGACAGATGCGATAGGTGTTCTCGTAAGACGCTTGGCTCGTCCACATATCTCCGGCGGGATGGTGATCGAGCGTTCTGTGATCCTCGCTGAGGGGGCCGACTCGGGGGCGATCCTGAACTGGATATCCGACCACGACGGCATAGCCGACTCCACGGCTCCCCCTTCGCGCAGTAGCGGCCTGCATGGGTCGCGCGAGACTCTCGGCGTCGATGCGGCCCCGGCACGTCGGTTCGTGCTGCCAGCAGACGCATTCGACTGAGCCTGCCGGGGGTAAGTCGATCCCTCGGACACGCGCGCCGCTGCGGGTTGAACGACCCCCGCCGGCCGAATACGCTGCTTGCCCACGATGGCTCCTCGCAAAGTCAACGGCTGCACGGCTCACCGCTACCTCGCCGCGCTCGTGGCGTCGCTCGCGCTCGTCCTGGCCGGCTGCGGCTCGGGCTCCGACGCGCCATCGGGGCTCAGCATCTCAGGCCCCGGGCTGCAGACGAGCCAGCCGTCGGTGCAGCCGAACCAGGCGCCGTGGCGACCGGAATACGCGCATCTGGCCCAACGGCTGAAGCTGATCGGGATTCCCCCCGGAGGCAAGGAAGAGTTCCACATCCACGCGCTGCTGCACATCTACATCAACGGCCTGCTGAGCCCGCTGCCGGCGGACATCGGCATCGACTCGGCCAAGGGCATCGAGTCGAGCATGCACACGCACGACGGCACCGGCATCATCCACATGGAGGCTCCGCATCCCTTCAAGTACACGCTTGGGGACTTCTTCTCGGTCTGGGGCGTGAAGCTCGGCCCCGCGCAGGTCGGCGGCCTGAAGGGGTACGGCGGCGATCACCTGCACTTCTACCTCAACGGCAAGCCGCTGAAGAACCCAGCCGCGCTCGTGCTGCACAACGGCGACAGCGTCGTCATCGGCTATGGGCCCGCCAACGGCTTCCCCCACGCGCCGAGCACCCTCCTGCTCAAGGAGGTCGAGAAAGGCGAAGGCGGGCTGGGCTGCGGCGCCGCCAAGGCGGGACACCCAGGCAAAAGCTGTCTCGCGCCCAAGGCGCCGAGCAGCGGCAAGTCCAAGGCCGGCACGAGCTGAGCCGCCGTCGAGATCATCGGCGGCGTCCACTTCCATCACTAGCGCTCCGGCAATCTCAAGGACGACACGCCGGTGAACAGCTCTCGGATTGCGTCCGGGATCGACGACATAGACACCCGTACCGAAGCCGGTCATCCGCACCGTGAATACGTCGCCGTAGCGCGTCTGCCACTGGCGCAGTAGATCCAGAGGCCTACGGCCGAAGCGCACGATGTTGGCGAGGCCCGGGATTCGAGGGCCTGGCGCAAGCGCCATGGGACCGGTCTAGAGCGCTCGGTGACGCCGGGCGACCTAACCTGGGGACCATGCCGGTCGCTAGCTATGAGCACGTCAAAGGCGACCTGCACCGTCACGGCACGCTGCGCCACGCCCACCCGCATGCCGGGCCGCACGCACACGACTCCCACCGCGGCAACGAGCACCCGCGCGAGGATCACGCCGAGCACGCGCACGAACACTCTCACGGCCTCGTGGACCAGAGCATCAAGCGCTCGCGCAAGGGAGTCCGAGCCGTTGCGCTCGCGCTCGCAATCCTCGGAACGACCGCGGCAGTCCAAGCGCTCGTATTCGCGCTCAGCGGCAGCCTGGCGCTCCTGGCCGATCTGATCCACAACGGCGGAGACGCACTGACCGCGATCCCACTTGGCATCGCCTTCGCGCTGCGCTCTGCCCGCGCCGAGCGCCTGGCCGGCCTGGCGGTTGTCGCGGCCATCTTCATCTCCGCGTGCGTCGCGGCGTATGAGTCGATCCTGCGCCTCATCCATCCATCCACGCCCGGTCATCTGCTCGTCCTCGCGCTCGCAGGGGCAATCGGGTTCGCCGGCAATTGGTTCGCCGCGCTGGTACGCAGCCGCGCCGGGCGCCGGCTGCAAAGCCCTGCGCTGATCGCAGACGGCGATCATGCCCGCGTGGACGCATACGTCTCACTCGCCGTCATCGCAAGCGCTCTGGCCATCGCCGCGGGCGCGCCGATCCTCGATCCGGTCATCGGCCTGGGCATGACCGTCGTGATCCTGCGCATCACCCGCGAGAGCTGGCGCACGGTACGCGGGCACCCGCACAGCCACTAGGCCGAGCGCGCCGAGAGCCTCGTTTCCCATCACGTTCGAGCGCTGCGCACGGCTAGCCTCGTGCGCTCTCGCCGCGACGGCAAGATGGTGATGTACGCGCTCACCGACCGTGGTCGAGACCTCGTCGATGTAGTGCTCGCGGATCGGGTAACGGCGTGAGCTCCGCGTCGGGGGAGCTGCCGATCCGGTGACGGCGCTTGCGATCGCGGGGGTTGCGGTGAAAGAGGGGAGAGGCGCGTGGCGCGGCGAGTCGTGCTGTACCGCACCCATCACCAACCGCGAGGAAGATGGCTGCGGCAAGGGGTGTTGCTAGACGGTGGGGGCACCATGCGTCCTGGGTCTGACCGCCTCTGAAGCCGCGTCGTCGTGTCCTGCCTGCGATCCCTCAGCAGGCGACGCGCGGCGGGAGATCGCCCGGTGTGTCGGTGAGGTCGACGAATTCGGCGGCGAAGCGCATGAAGCGGTTAAGGTCGTTGAAGTTCGTGGCGAGCCCGAGTGAAGCGCGGACGGCACCGCCGGACGGCAGGCCGATCGCTCTAACGTAGTCGTCCAGGGCCATGCCGTCGCCGAACTCCCCGCCGACGAGGGTCTCCCGTGAGATCGTGAATGCGAGCTCGCCGGTGCCGGGGTTGCAGAAGCAGCCGGTGCGCAGCGAGACGTTGTGCCGGTGAGCGATGCGGTCGACGTAGCGCTCATCGACGATGCGGCCGTCGGGGTGCCGGAGGTTGAACGCGATCGTGGCGCCTCGCTGCTGCCATGATTGCGGTCCGTAGATGATCGCTGCCGGCGAGCCGTCGGAGTGTCTCAGCTCCCCTAGGTTTTCCAGCAGCCAGTCGCCCAGGACGGCGACTCGCGCGTGGATCGTCTCGAGCCCGACGCGGTCGAGCAAGTCCAGGCCGATCTCAACGGCGGGCAGGCTCAGGTAGTTGACCGTGCCGTCCTCGAAGTGCGCGGCGCCTGGAGCGGACTGGTAGTACTGGCGCTGGACGAATGCCGCGACAATCGTGCCGCCGGAGAACCATGGGCGCTCGAGCTTGGCGAGCGCGTCGCGGCGGGCGAGCAGGCAGCCGACGCCGGTGGGCCATCCGAACATCTTGTAGAAAGAGGCCGCCACGTAGTCAGGGTGCCAGCGGCTCAGATCCAGCCGGTTGGTTGGCACGTATGCGGCGGCGTCCAGCAGCACGTCCCAGCCGTGCGCGTGCGCCTGCTCGATCCACTCCAGCGGGTGGAGGACGCCCGAGAAGTTCGACTGCGCGGGGTAGGCGAACAGGTTGTGGTGATCGCCGAGGGTCTCGGTCAGGTAGCGCGGCAGCAGGCTCTCGTCCACGCGCAGTTCGGGCGCCACACTCGGCACGTAGGTCGTCTCGGCGCCACGGGCACGGGCGAACTCGCGGATCCCGTTGACCGAATTGTGGTTGTCGAAGGTGAGCAGGAAGTGATCCCCGGCGTGGAACGGGTAGGCCTCGCCGACGAGACGCAGAGCCCCGGTCGCGTTGGGCGTGAAGATCGCCTCGTACTCCTCGGGGGAGGCTCTGAAGAACTCGAGCACGCGGGCTCGGGTGCGCTCGAGCAGCTCGGTGCTCAAAGCCGAGGTCGGGTTGACCGAGTGGGGGTTGCCGAACACGTTCTCGCGCAGCAGCGCCATGTGCTTGGACAGCTGCGAGTCGGCGTACAGTCCGCCGCCGGTGTAGTCGAGGTAGACGTGCCGCCCACTGTCCAGGCGCGCGAAGTCGGTTCGGCGCAGCTCGTCGAGTGCGGCCGTCTCGCTGTAACCCGGATGCTCGCTCCGAAAGGCTGCCTCGGCCGCCCGAAGTGATTGCAGCTCAGCATCGGCGGGGCTCATCTCACCCGCTCGCTGCCGACTGGATCTACCACGACGTCGACCTCGATGCCTGCCCGCATGCTCTGAGTGACCACGCAGGGCTCCTCGAACAACTCAAGACAGCGCTGCACCGGCAGCTGCTGCGACTCTTCGACGACCTCGCCGCGCTCGGCCCGGAACCGTCGTTGAGTGGCTCGGGCTCATCCATCATCAGCCGGGGCATGCCCACCTGCGCGAGGTCGACATCAACCGCGACCATGCTCCGATCGGGCTCGCAGGAGCAGGCCAGGTCGCCCGTTGTGCCGCGCCGTCGTGCGTCCCGTTTCCGAGTGGATGTCATTGCGGCTCGTCACGATCTGACTGTAGCTGCGTGAACGCGGGAGGGCCTCGGTTAGCTGCCCGCCCGACGTCAGCTCCCCCTGGTCCTATGGCCCATGACGGCGACCCGAAAGAGTGGACCGGGCGCGTCTCATGAATGGGACGATTGAAATGGCTCCAACCTCGGACTCGTAGCGGTGTTGCGCGCGTGGAAATCCTCGAATCGGGTCGTAGTTATCCCGCATGGCGCTGTGATCCTCCCGAGTTAGCGTTATCCAGACGATGGGTATCCGGATCGGCTCAGAACGAGGTGCTTTGCGGCTGACCAGCGCTGCGGCCGCCGTGATCGGTACGACGGGGTGGAGACGGCAATGAGTCGGGTCGTCGTGCTCGGTGCCGGCATCGCGGGACACACCGCTGCAGCCTTCGCGCGCAGCTGGCTCGGACGCGGAGACACCGTGACGGTCGTCTCTCCCAGGTCCGACTACAACTGGGTGCCGTCCAACATCTGGGTCGGTGTCGGGCTGATGAAGCCCGCGCAGGTCACGTTCCCGCTGGCACCGGTCTACGAACGGGCTGGGATCGAGTTCGTGCAGGCAGCAGCGAAGGAGATTCACCCGGAGGGCGACCGCGACCACCCGACCCCCTACGTCACAGCCGAGACCGCAGACGGCGAGACGAGGAAGGTGCCATACGACTTCCTGATCAACGCAACCGGTCCGGCGCTGCGCTTTGACAAGACCGACGGGCTCGGCCCGGAGGGCGGCAACAGCCTGTCCGTCTGCCTCCCCGCGCATGCGGCGCAGGCGGCGGCGGCCCTCGCCGAGGAGGTCGAGCGGATGCGCAAAGGCGAGCGGCGGCGCTTCCTGGTCGGCGTCGGCCACGGCACGTGCACCTGCGAGGGCGCCGCGTTCGAGTACATCGTCAACCTCGAGTTCGAGCTGCGCAACCGCGGCGTGCGCGACCGAGCCGAGATCACGTGGATCACGAACGAGTACGAGCTTGGTGACTTCGGCATGGGCGGCATGCACCTCAAGCGCGGCGGGTATGTCACGCCGAGCAGCATCTTCAACGCCTCCCTGTTCGCCGAGCGCGGGATCGACTGGATCACCCGCGCACACGTCCAGAAAGTCGAGCCCGACCGCGTCCTCTACGAAACGGTCGACGGCAGAGAGGGCGAGAAGGAGTTCGACTTCGCGATGCTGCTGCCGCCCTTCTCCGGTGTCGGCCTGAAAGCGGTCGGCCGGGACGGTGCTGATATTACCGAGCGTCTCTTCCTCCCCAACGAATTCATGCGCGTCGACGCCGACTACACGCCCAAGCCCCATGAGGACTGGAGGGCGTCGGACTGGCCGCGCACTTACCAGTCGCCTGACTACGAGAACATCTTCGCGGCCGGGATCGCCTTCGCGCCGCCGCACGCGATCTCCGTCCCGCACAAGAGCCCGAACGGCACGGTGATCGCGCCGGCGCCGCCACGTACCGGCATGCCATCGGCGATGATCGGCAAGGCGGTAGCGAGCAGCATCGTCGACATGATCGGCGGCGCGAAGGCGCCGACGCATACCGCCTCGATGGCCGAGATGGGCGCCGCGTGCGTCGCCTCCGCGGGCGCCAACCCCTTCACAGGAACGGCCGCCTCGATGACCGTTTACCCGATCGTGCCCGACTTCGAGCGCTACCCCGACCACGGCCGCGACCAGGACCGCACCTTCGGCGAGATCGGACTCGCCGGCCACTGGATCAAGATCCTGCTCCACCACCTCTTCCTCTACAAGGCGCGCCTGCGACCGGGCTGGCGCCGGATCCC
>JADGPP010000163.1 GCA_017882375.1 Solirubrobacteraceae bacterium
GGGGCGCGCGAAGGTCAGCAATTCCTGGATCGCGTCCTGCACGTGCCGTATCTGCCGCTCCATCTCATCGATGATGGGCAGCAGCGTCGCATCGGTGCCGGCGCGGCGACGCACGATGTCGAGACCGCTTGCAACGCCGACAACCGGATTCTTGATCTCGTGCGCAATTCCGCTCGCCAACTCGCCCACCGTGGCGAGCTGCGAGGCACGCTCGATCTCTCGCTCGTGCAGCTCGCGCACGTCGTTGGTCGTCTCGGCGAGCGCGGTGGTCATCTCGTTGAACGCGTGACCGAGTTCTCCTATCTCGTCGCCAGCGTCGTCCTTCACCCGAACGCTGAGATCGCCTCGCGCGACGCGCCGGCTCGCATGCACGAGCCGGCTCAAGGGTGCCACAACGTTGCGGGACACGACGACCGCCGTTCCGATGAGTACGGCCACAAGCAGCAGCTCGAGCAGCAGCGCCAGGCTGCCGAGACGCCGCAGCGCCCCGAATGCCTCATCGGCCGGTACCTCCGCAATCAACCGCCACTCATAGTTTGGGAGCGCCACGATCGTGCCGAGCACGCGTGCGCCGTCGGCGGCGCGATACTGCTCGTAAGCGCCGTCAGGCAGCGCGAGTAGTGGTGTGACGAGGGGTGCGGCGTAGTCCACACTGTCGTGCGGATGCGATACGAACAGCGGCCGCCCGCCCGCGTCGACGATGAAACTCTCGACGTGTCCGGCGAGCCGGTCGGGGAGCTGCAGCATGTCGCGGAACCCGTCGAGGCTCAGAGTTCCGGCGAGAAACGCCACGGGTACGCTTTCAGGCCCACGAACCGGGACTACGAGGCGGAACATCGGTCGCACGCCGCGCGGCGTGGACAGCAGCAATGCCGAGAACGAACCGGCCGCTTCATGCGCGGGAAGGGCGGTACTGAGGTTTTCGAGGAGGCCGACCGACGCAGCGATCCTGCCGTCGGGGGTGAACAGATACAGCGCGTCAAACAGTTTGAGCTCGTCGAGCTTGCGACGTAGCAGGCGCTCCATTTCGGTGCGACTTGCGGCCTCGCCCATCGCGCCCGTCGGAAGTCCCTGTGATCGCTGAGCCCCCGCCGCGAGGAACTCGTTGCCGGCAGCGACGGCCTGCAGGAGGAGCAGCGCGCGGTCAGTCCGATCCCGGACGTGCTGCGCCTGGACCTGCGCAATCGCGCTGAGGTACCGCTCGACCAGCCGCGTGATGATCCCTTCGCTCCGCCGATAGCCGATGGCGTTGGTGACCAGGAGCGGGAGGAGCGAGAAAACCAGGAACCAGGCGAGCAGCCGACGGCTGAGACGGCCGCGCCGTCCCGTCTCCGTCGTCATCGGTCCCGGCGGCGTCATTGACTGCCCTCGCTCCGTTGACCTTGCAAGAGGATCTTCGATCGCTGCATGAGGATCTTCGATCGCTATGTCGGTCTGCATATGCAAGGTGAGCGCCGCGCCAGCCAGCTACATAACAGCAAGCGCTGTAATGAGTTACGCATGTAGCCCATATATTGAGTGGGGCATTTACCCCATAATCGCCAAACTTATTGGCTGACGACAGGGTAATTTCCCCCACTCTCTGTAAGGGATGCGCAACCTCCTGTGAAGCGCAGGCTTGCGCGCTCGGCGAGGACCCCCCGGGAATGCAAACGGTGGCGACGGTGAAACCCGCATCGCCACCGTCGGTCACCAGTTCAGGCCGGTTTTCGTCGACTCGGCTTCAGGGGTCAGATCGACAGATTTTCCGGGGGTTTGGTCCAGCGCCGCATCGCGACGACTATCACGGCAATTCCGCCAAGGACCACCAGCACTGGGAGCGCATAGATCAGGATGTTGAACCCTGACGCGCGTGGCTGGAGGAGAATCCACTCACCATACTTGGACACGAAGTAGGCCTTAACCTCGTCCGGACTCTTGCCGGCGCGGAGCTGCTCCCGAACCAAGTTGCGCATCTGCTGCGCGAGTTCGGCCGGCGAATCCTGAATGGAGACTCCCTGGCAAACCGGGCAACGCAGCTGCACAGCCACCGCGTTTGTCCTGGCGTCTAGGGCGGTGTCGGCCGCCGCCTGCTGAGCGGCTGGGGCTGCGCTTGCTCCAGCCGCCTGGGCGCCGGCGCGACCGGTAATCGCCGCAAGCAGCGCCGCGGAAACGACCAGCATGTTGCGCTTCACGATCGACTCTTCGTTGCGGGGGCCGCCGGCTTCGGGGGGAGCGCCGCGATCAGCGAATCCACGATGTGTGCGAGGCCCACTCCAGTCACGGGGCCGAGTTGTTTGTAGGCGACGCGCCCGTCGCCGTCGATGAAAAAGGTCTCCGGTACGCCGTAGAGGCCGTAGTCGATTGCGGTGCGCGCGCCAGGGTCTTGCATCGAGGGATAGCTCTGTCCCCCCATTTCCGCGATCCATGCCTCTCCCGCGGCCAGGCTATCGTTGTACAACACGCCGAGAAAATGCACCGGGCGTCCCGTGTACAGGCGAGCAGTCGTTGAGAGCACCGTGTGTTCTTCGCGGCAGGCCCCGCACCACGAAGCCCAGAAGTTGAGCACGACGACCTGTCCGCGAAGGTCAGCCAAGCGGACGGTGTCTCCGACGGGGCGACTCAGCGGCGGTTGTCCCGGCGCGAACACGTCGAGCGAAAACTGTGGCGCGGCGTGTCCGGGCAGGGGCGACGGAATCTCCCCAGGGTCACGCGTGAATCCCCATGCGAACAGCAGGATCACTGGAACCGCCGTGACCGCGGCGATGAGGGAGCGTTTCCAGTTCATGGTGCGGTCTCCACAACAACCGCCCCCCGGACAGGCACAACGTCCGGTTCGGACAGCGAGCTGTCGGGTCGGCGGCGCGCGGGTAGCATGCCAATGAGCGCGCCGAGAACGATAACGCCTCCTCCGAACCAAATCCACGACACAAGCGGCTGCACGATCGCTCTGATGGTCGCGTGCGCTCCGTTCGGATCGAACGACATTAGCGTCAGATACAAGTCGCCGCCGATGGTGCTGCGCACTTGCGGTGTGGGGACAGGCTGATCCGACGTCGGGTAATAGTTCATGCGCGGTTCAATTACGCCCACCACTCGCCCGTTCTTCAGTACCTCGACGGTCGCGCCGATCACAGAGCGTTGTACCTCCTCTCGTCCCCACACTCCCTTAAGCCGAATGGTTTGTCCGGCGAC
>JADGPP010000100.1 GCA_017882375.1 Solirubrobacteraceae bacterium
GGCATCGAGTCGCTGGATCGGGAGCGCGTCGAGGCCGAGGCGCGCGCGAAGGCTCGGGCATCCTGAATGACGACGGCTTCGCAGCCCGCGCATCTTTCGATACCCGGGGCCGACGCGCCCATCCTCAAGCGCCTTTCGACGCTCGATCGCTTTCTGCCATTCTGGATCTTCGCGGCGATGGCCCTCGGGATTCTCCTCGGAAGAGTATACCCGGATCTCGGCGCGGCGCTCGACCGTGTGCAGCTGGACGGCGTATCCGTTCCCATTGCTGTCGGCCTGCTGTGGATGATGTACCCCGTGCTCGCCAAGGTGCGCTATGAGACCATTGGCGCGCACATCCGGGATACGAAGCTCCTGAGCACCTCGCTTCTCTTGAACTGGGTCCTCGGCCCACTCGTCATGCTCGGCCTCGCCTGGCTTTTCCTGCCGGACATGCCGGCGTACCGGAACGGACTCGTGTTGATCGGTCTCGCACGGTGTATCGCCATGGTGCTGATATGGAACTCTCTCGCCCGCGGGTCCGGGGAGCTGGCTGCGGTGCTGGTCGCGCTCAACTCCATCTTTCAGATCCTGACCTACTCCGTACTCGGCTGGCTCTTTCTCACGGTCGTGCCGCAGTGGTTCGGCGCCGACACCACGACGCTGCATGTATCAATGGGCCAGATCGCCAGGAGCGTTGTGATCTTTCTCGGTGTGCCGCTCGTCGCAGGCTTCCTTACGCGGAAGCTGCTCGTCGCGCAGAAGGGCGCCGTGTGGTATGACGACATTTTCATGCCGAAGTTTGGACCCACGGCACTCCTTGGGCTCCTCTACACGATCGTGCTGATGTTCGCGATGCAGGGACACCGCATCCTCGAGCTTCCGCTGGACGTGCTTCGGATCGCGTTGCCGCTGCTCGTCTACTTCGCGGTGATGTTCGGGCTCGCCTTCTGGCTCTCGCGTCGTCTGGGTTTCAACTACGAGGCAACCGCCTCCCTCTCGTTCACGGCGGCCGGCAACAACTTCGAGCTCGCCATCGCGGTGGCCGTCGCGACCTTCGGCATCGGCTCGGGCGAGGCCCTTGCCGCGGTAGTGGGTCCCCTCATCGAGGTCCCGGCGCTGATCGGCCTCGTGTACGTATCTCTTTGGGCCCGTCAGCGGTTCTTCCCGGCGGACGCCACAAGCTGACGTACCGGAATCCGCTCGGCGGTGGGGATGGCGCCGACGGACAGATATTCTTATATTACTAGGTAGTTGTACTTACTATGTAGTTGTATAGTGATTACTCGGGGCTCGCATGATCGAACTAAGTGGCACCAACGCGTCCGCCATCGCCGAGCGGTTCAAGGCGCTGGGCGAGCCGATGCGGCTCCTCCTCCTCGAGGCGCTCCGGCGCGGCGAGTGCTCGGTCGGGGAGCTGGCCGAGCGCACCGGCGGCGGCCAGGCCAACGTCTCGAAGCATCTGCAGGTGCTCCTCCAGCAGGGGTATGTGGACCGCCGCAAGGAGGGCACGACCAGCTGGTACCGCATCACCGACCCACAGGTCTTCAGGATGTGCGAGCTCGTCTGCGGCGGGCTGGAGCAGGAGCTCGACCGCAAGCGGAAGCTCCTCCGGCGCCGGAAGTAGCCCTCAGCCCCGCCGCGGCTCACACCCGAAGAGGCGCGCCCGGCCGAGGATCCGTTCCAGCGGGCAGAACCCGGTGAGGCTTGACTGGAAGAGATTGAAGCCCACGAACACGGTGAAGATGAACCACGCTGGGTTCACCCAGACCCCCAGCGCCACCGATGCCATCACGAAGAGTCCGGCGATCCGCCGGATAAGCGCGTCATTGCACATTCTTAATCTCCAATGTTAGAAGAACGAGTCGACAGGCAGGACGGCCATGTGCAGCCGCTCGCCAGGGGGCAGTTGCGCCGCGCGGCAACGTGTGACGGCGACTTCCGCCACTACATCGTCCACCACGGAGAAGCAAACGGTTACATCGCCGGGCCAGGCGCGGGTGCCGGCCCGCGGACCGGTAAGCCCGTGGCCGCGGGCGCCCTCGAGGCAGGTGTGCCCCGGCACGCCGGCCTCGTCGAGCAGGGCGCTCACGCGGTCGGGATCCGCACCGCTGTAGGTCAGCACGAGCATCTTCACGTTGTCGTTCCCTCCCGGCGCCGAAGCTCCCAGTAGAGGAGCGGCACCACCACCATAGTGAGCAGGGTGGCCACGATGGCGCCGCTGATCATTGCCACCGCGAGCCCCTGGAAAATCGGGTCGAGCACCATCACGAGCCCGCCGATGACCACCGCGGCGGCAGTGAGCGCGATCGGGCGGAACCGCACCGCCCCCGCCTCGAGCACCGCTTCGCGGAGCGGCCTTCCGCGCGCCTCGGCCAGCTGGATGAAGTCCACCAGCAGGATGGAGTTACGCACGATGATTCCCGCCAAGGCGATCATTCCGATCATCGATGTGGCGGTGAAGAAAGCACCGGTGAGGGCATGCCCCGGCAGGATGCCGATGAGAGTGAGCGGGATCGGCGCCATGATGACGAACGGTACCTTGAAGGACTGGAACCACCCCACCACCAGCACGTAGATGAGGACCAGCACGGCGGCGAAGGCGAGACCCAGGTCGCGGAAGACCTCGATGGTAACCTGCCATTCGCCATCCCATTTGAGCGCCGTTTCGTCCAGCCGGTCCGGCACCGCCGCGTTGTAGCGCGCGATGGCCGCACCTTCCACCCGCACGGTGTCGAGCGCGTGGTTCATCGCAAGGATGGCGTACACCGGCGACTCAATGGAGCCAGCGACGTCGCCGGTCACATAGATGACCGGACGGAGGTTCTTCCGCATCCGGAGCGGTGCACGTGTGGTGGAATCCACTGTGACAAACCTCGCCAGTGGGGTCGGACCCCGCGTCGTGGCCACCGGCACGGCAAGGAGCGCTTCGACGCCGCTTCGAGTGGCCAGGTCGAGCCGCGCCACGATGACTTCGCCCTCGCGTGATGTCGGCGCGCTGGCAAGTCCCGCGTCCGCACCCGAGAGCGCCATCGTGAGTACCTGCGCCACCTGCTCGACGGTTACACCCGCCTCGCCGGCGCGCACTCTATCCACACGGAAAACGCGCCGGGCCTGGGGCGCCTCCACGGTCCAATCCACATCCACCACTCCCGGCGTGGACTCCATGACCGACTTGACCCGCGCAGCAGCGGCGAGCCGCGTGCTGTCGTCGGCGGCGTAAATCTCCGCCACCAGTGTCGAGAGCACGGGCGGCCCAGGTGGGATCTCGGCAATCTTGGCGTTGGCGCCGAAGCCGCGCGCAATAGAATCCACGGCCGGCCGGACCGCCACGGCGATGTCATGGCTCTGGCGGTGGCGCTCTCCCTTGGCGAGAAGGTTGACCTGCACGTCGGCCACGTTGGCGCCGCGACGCAGAAAATAGTGCCGCACCAGGCCGTTGAAGTTGAAGGGCGCCGACGTGCCGGCATATGTCTCGGTGCTGACCACCTCCGGCACCGTGCGGAGGTACGCCGCCACCGCCCCCGCCGCGGCGTTGGAGGTTTCGAGGGTCGCTCCTTCCGGCAGGTCGAGCACCACCTGGAATTCCGACTTGTTGTCGAAGGGCAGCATCTTGACCTCGACCAGCTTGACGGCCACGAGTCCCATCGAGAGCAGGAGGAGAACACCGATGCCACCATAGAATGCGAGGCGTCGTCGCGGGAAGTCCATCAGCGGCGTCATCACGCCGGCGTAGAACCGCGCGAAGCGCGTGACCTCCTCCGGCTCGTGCGCGCGGTCGGGCATGTGCGGCCCGGCGGCGACGTGGCCCTTGAGCAGGCGGAGCGCGAGGTACGGCGTGATGATGAACGCCACCGCGAGCGAAGCGAGCATTGCCGCAGAGGCGCCGACCGGAATTGGTCGCATGTAGGGGCCCATGAGCCCCGAGACGAACGCCATCGGCAGGATGGCGGCGATGACGGTAAACGTGGCGAGGATGGTCGGGTTGCCGACCTCGTCAACGCCCTCGACCGCGGCCACGTCGGGAGTGCGATCCCCCATCTGCATGTGCCGGTAGATGTTCTCCACCACCACGATGGCGTCGTCCACCAGGATGCCGATCGAGAAGATGAGTGCGAACAGCGTGATCCGGTTGAGGGAGTACCCCATCGCGTAGTACACGAATAGCGTCAGCGCCAGCGTCACCGGCACGGCCACCAACACCACCAGCGCCTCGCGCCATCCGAGAAATAGGGCGACCAGAATGGTGACCGAGACCGTGGCGATGAGCAGATGCAGAATCAGCTCGTTGGCCTTCTCGCTGGCGGTCTCGCCATAGTTGCGGGTGACATCCACTTTCACGTTGGCGGGCAGGAGCCGGCTCCTCGCTTCATCGACCCGCGCCAGGGCGGCGTTCGCGATGTCGGTCGCGTTCACGCCCGGCCGCTTGGCGACGGCGATGGTGACGGCTTGCTCGCCACTCTCGCCCCGCGCGGCGTGGGTCACGTAGTCGATGGCCTCAGCTGGCGCCTCGACGACTGTAGCCACGTTACGGAGGTAGACCGGTCCGCCGCGGTTGGCAATGACAACGTCGCCGGCGTCGCGTACGGTGCGGATCGGGGCACCGACAGAGACCTGGAAAACCTGATTGGCCGAGGCGAACTCACCGGCCTGAAGCCGGACGTTGGCGGCGCGGAGCGCTTGAATCACTTCGCCGGGGGTCACGCCGCTCGCCGCCAGGCGGGCGGCGTCGAGAGTAACGCGGAGTTGCGATGGCTCACCGCCAATGAGGTCGATGCGGGCCACGTCGGGAATCGTGGCTAGCTCGTCAGCGAGGTGCGCGGCCATGGCCCGGAGGGCGTCGGAACCGTAGCCGCCGCCGTGAAGGGTGAGGGCCAGCATCGGCACATCGTCGATCGAGTGCGGCTTGACGAGCGGCGGCATCGCCCCGGGAGGCGAGCGATCCGCCGCCGAGCCGAGCTTGGTGAAGACCCGGCTCACCGCGCGGTCCTGGTTCTCACCGACCTTGAAGCGCACCGTGACCAACGTCATACCCTCAGCCGCCATCGAGTAGACGTACTCCACGCCTGGGATTTCCCACATCAACTTCTCGATCGGGCGAGTGAGGAGGTTCTCCACCTCGGTGGGGGAAGCGCCGGGGAGCGCGGCCATCACGTCAATCATCGGCACCGAGATCTGCGGCTCCTCCTCGCGTGGCGTGGCGAAAATGGCGAGCGCGCCAACCGCGAGGGAGGCGATGGTGATCAAGGGCGTGAGCTTCGAGCGCAGGAACGCCTGCGCGATCCGTCCGGCGATGCCCATGGTCAGCGCTTCTCGCCAGCCACCAGCACTGTGTCGCCCGGTGCCAACCCGGAGAGCACCTCGACGACGACGCTCTGCGTGCGGCCGAGCTTGACCCAGCGGAGTGACGCTTGGCCTGCCATCACGGTGCGGACGCCCGTGAGATCCCCCTGGCGGACGACCGCGCCCGCTGGCACCAGAATGGCGCGGCGGGTTCCGCGCGGGAGCGACAGGGTGGCGGCACTTCCGCTCAGGAAGCGGCCGCCGGAGTTCGGTACCATGGCATTGACGGTGTAGAGATTGGCGCCCGCGGGCACCACGCCCTCGATCGTGGCCCGGACCGCAGTGTCACCTATTGTGGCGCCGACCGTCGCGCCGCGCCGGAGGCCGCGCACCGCGTCCGGCGCCGCGTTCACCGTCACACGCAGCGTGCTGGCGTCCTCCACGGTCGCGAGCGGCGCGCCCGGCGCCGCGAACGACCCCGGGTCCACGAAGCGACGGGTCACGACGCCCGCGAACGGCGCGCGCACCTCGGCGTAGGAAGCCGTGGCAGCGAGTTCCGCGGCCATTCCCCGAGCGGTGGCCACCGCCGCTTCGGCGCGCGCGAGGCCCATCTCCGCCTGATCGAGCTGTGACTTCGTGGCGGCGCTGTCGGCGTAGAGGGCGCGGATCCGCGCGGCCTGCACCGTGGCTTCGTGATGCACCGCGGTGGCCTCGGCAAGTCCGGCCTCCACTTGAGCGCGCTTCGCGTCAAGATCCCGCGCGTCGAGCCGCACCAGCAGCTGACCCGCCGCGACACGGTCGCCCTCATGGACCGAGACTGCGGTTACCGTCCCCATCAACTTGGTGCTGAGGGTGGCGAGTCGCACCGGTTCGGCGGTGCCGGACGCGTCGAGGGCGTCGACGATGACTGCGTCGGTCACTGCCACCCGGGTACCGCCCAGCGAAAGTCTTTCAGACGGGGTCGGCGCCGCCTCCGGGCCGCACGCGACGAGCAGGAATGTCGCCAGGACCGTGCCGACTACGGGAATCAACCTCCGCATATCAATTCTCCAGAACAGTAAGGGCCATCAGGTCTGCACCGGCGGCGTGTCGAGCTGCCGCATTGGCCACGATGGCTTGGTATCGCGCTTCGGAGAGACTGAGTCGCGTCTGGGTCTCGACGGCCGCAGCGCTGAGCAGTTCCGCGATGGTGGCTAGGCCACCGGTGTACTTCTTTGCCACGATGCGGTGGGCCTCGGCACCCTGCGTCACGGAGATCTCCGCGATGCCGAGCTGGGCAATCGCCACCGCGAGCTGGGTTTGGGTAGCGTTCCGTTCCAGCGCCGCACCGGCTCCGGCCGCCTCGGCCATGGCACGCGCGGCGTCGGCGCGGCCTTGCGCCACCCGGCGATCGGCGATTTCGGACGCCCCCGCAAAGGGAGACCATGAGGCCATGACGCCGACGGTGTAGCTGCTGGGGCCGCCGAAGAGTTGGTCGGGGCTGTTCCAGTCGTAGCGGCCGAAGCCGTTGAGGTGCGGCAAGTACCTGGCGTTGGCGCGGCGCACGTCGCGCTGGGCGGCTTCGAGGCCGAGCCGCGCGGCGGTCACGTCGAGCCGGGCGGCGGAGTCCCGTATCGAAGGGGTCATCAGGTTCCGGATCTGGACCGCCGAGGGGAGCGAGTCGGGCAGTGTGAAGGTGGTGTCGCCGGGCTGACCGAGCAGGAGCGCCAGCCGCTCGCGGGCGATGCCGGCATTGCCGCGGGCGCCGATCAACTGGGCCTCCATCTGGCCCAGCTGCACCGAAGCGAGGAGTGCGTCGGAGCGGGTGGCGAGTCCGTTGGTTACCATCGATTCGGCCTGGCGTACGTGGGCCTGGCCGGCGGCGGTGGAGGTCTCGAGGGTGCGCACCTGTTCCCGGGCGAGCACGGCACCGAAATAGGAGCGAGTTACATCGACGCGGGTTGTTTCGCGGGTCCAGCCGGAGCCGGCCTTCGCGGCGGCGGCGGCGCTCGAGGCGACCGCGCGGCCGAACCAGGCATCAGCGTTGAAGATCGGAAGTTCGGCCACCACGCCGCCGCTCCAGTTGGTCGCTGGCGAGGGGTAGTTGAGGCTCGCGGGGTTGAAGGAAGCGGGGGAGACACCGCGCTGTTGGAGGGTGAATCCGAAAGCGGCCAGCGGATTATCAGTCCGCACGTAGCCAGCCTCGGTCCGCACGGTGGGGAGGATCCCCTGGAGGGTAGCGGTGGCTTGGGCACTCTGCGCACGGGCGTTGCCGCCGGCGGTCCGATTGGAATAGGCGGCGGAATCGGCTCGCCGGAACGCTTCGCCCAGTGAGAGCGGCGCCTGTGCGCCAAGCGGGGCGGCGGCCGCGAGGGCCAACGCCCAGAGAACGGTGGATGGTCGCATACGGTGGGAGTTCTTATACGAGTTGCTGAGTGCCTTCTAGTATTATACAACTATATAGTTATATAGAAAGTATGTCAATATAGTTGTATAGAATGATTGTCATGGTTGTATAGGGTCCCGACGGGCCCCGCGGCCATCACACCCTGATGGACAATTCTCTCAGATCGTCGAAGCGCGACTCCTGCTCCGAGATGAGGATAAGTCGGTGCGAGCTCCGATTTACGGCCTCAGCTCCCCGTGGTCGACCGGCTCGCGCCCTCGACGCATGAACAGGAACTCGTAGAGAAGCGACGCTATCAACGCGCCGGTGATCGGCGCGGCCCAATACAGTAATTGCGCTTCATAGACGCCGCTGGCCACCGCCGGCCCGAACGAGCGCGCCGGGTTCATCGACGCGCCGGTGAGCGGACCGATTGCCAGTATGTCGGCCGCGATCACAAAACCAATCGCCAGACCACCGATCTTGGGGCCTCGCAGATCCACCACCGTTCCAAAGATCACGAAGACGAGGAAGAACGTCGCGATCGCCTCGAGCAGGAATGCCTGGCCGCCCGTGATGTCGAGCGCAATAGCCTGCCCGCCGCCGCGCGTGGCGACGAATACCGCTTCCGGGAACGACGCCTTGAGCGCGTACCCCGCCGCGATCGCGCCGAGGATCTGTGCGACGATGTAGAGCGCGGCCATCATGGGCTCGATTCGTCGCGTGGCGAGAATTCCCAACGTAACTGCGGGATTGAAGTGCCCCGAGATTCGCATCAGTGCGCTCACCATGACGGCCATGGTCAGTCCGTGTGCGAGCGCGACTTCGACCAAACCGGCCGGGCTCTGCGACATGCGCGCGGTCATGATCGCGCCGCTCCCGACGAATACGAAGGCGAAAGTACCGATGAATTCTGCTGCGAAGTGGCGCCACGCGTCCCGCATTTGCTGCCCCCTGTTCCGGATTGATGGGGCCGCGGCGCGTGAGATCCCTAGATCACCCGGCGCAATACCAGCGCGGCATTTATTCCGCCGAAGCCGAAGGAGTTCGTGAGGACGTGCTCCACGCGTTCCTTCCGCCCGGTTCCCGGCAGAAAGTTAAGATCGCAGGCCTTGTCCGCAACCTGTAGGTTGACGGTTGGCGGCAGCCATTCGCGCTCGATTGCAAGCGCGCATATCGCCGTCTCGATCGCGCCCGATGCGCCCAGTGCGTGGCCGTAGTAGCCCTTGGTTCCACTCATCGGAATCTTGTACGCGCGATCGCCCAGCACCTGTTTGATCGCAATCGTCTCGGTCGCGTCGTTGAGCAGCGTCGAGCTTCCGTGAGTGTTGACGTAGCCGATCTCGTCGGCAGACACATTGGCGTCATCGAGCGCCAGCCGCATTGATCGCGCCGCCTGCGAGCCGTCGGGACGGGGAGCCGTCATGTGGTACGCGTCGTTCGTCGTGCCGTAGCCCGCGACCTCGGCGTAGATCTTGGCACCCCGCGATTTCGCTCTCTCGTACTCCTCGAGAACGAGGACAGCCGCTCCCTCGCCCATCACGAATCCGTCGCGATCCTTGTCGAACGGGCGGGAAGCCATCTCCGGCTCCTCGTTGCGCGTCGACATCGCGCGGATGAGCGCGAACGCTCCGAAGCAGAGCGGGGCGAGCGGAGCCTCGGCGCCGCCCGCGATCATCACGTCGGCGTAGCCGTCGCGTATCTGCCTGAACGCGTCGCCGATCGCGATCGTTCCCGACGCGCAGCTCATGGCGTTGGTCGAGTTCGGGCCCATTACACCGAGCTCGATCGCAATGTTGCAGCTCGCGGCACCGCCGAATACCGCGAGCGCGAGTGTCGCGTCCACCGCACGCAATCCTTGTGTGAGATAGACAGCAAGCTGGCCTTCCGCGTAGCCGATCCCACCCAGAGCCGTACCCATGTTGGCTCCGATGCGCTCCCGGTTTTCCTTCGT
>JADGPP010000164.1 GCA_017882375.1 Solirubrobacteraceae bacterium
GCCGCACCTCCGCGAGCTAGTGCGCGGCTCGGCTAACGGTCGCTACAAGGTGATCGCGACACCCCCGAGAGCGTGGATTCATAGAATCCGGCCGGCGGCGAGGTCACGCTCGCTTTCACGTGTGGCTGTTTCGCAAACCCCAGTCTGTCCGCTTCGGTTAAGAGACTTCTGGGCATGGCTCAGAACTTCATCCAGTGTGATCGTGAGCAGTTGTTGTTGATGGCGCCGTCGCCGCGCGAGTGGCTGCCGGAGAACCATTTGGCGTGGTTTGTAATCGACGCAGTCGAGGACATGAATCTGTCGGCGTTTTACGCGCGCTATCGCCAGGACGGGTGGGGCCGCGCAGCATATGACCCGGCGATGATGGTCGCGATCCTGCTCTACGTGTGGGGTGCGTAAACGCGGTCGCGGGCTTGCGGGCACGTAACGTGCTCAGTCTTCGTCAACGCTCCGGGGGGTCTGCTCGTGTTCCGGTCGATGCTTTAGATCGCGCTGCGGCGCGTGCTGGAACCGGTTCTGCTGCGCTCTCGCTCGGATGAGTCGAAGAAGCTCGACACTCGATTAGACCCAGGAGGTCAGCATGTCGAGAGTCACGGAGGTCGGTATGGACGGAGCGCAGGAGGACGTCCAGCGCACGAAGCAGCGAGCCGTAGGCGAGCTGGCGGATGAACCCCCGCCAGGAGGGGGCCGCTTCGCCGCGGGGCAGGTCCAAGACTGTGAGCCTTGTTGCGCACCGAGGTCTCCGAGACCGAGACCCGAAGCTTTGCAAGCTCGCCGACGACACTCACGCTCTCGACATCTCGCCGGTGGCAGGCTGAGGTTGTGTCGCTCGTCACACCCGCCACCACCTCCCGCGGTCTGGCTGGGGCTGCGGTTTTCTACTGAACCGCAATCGTGGGTTGACCGCATGATCCTGGGGCGTTTTGCCCGATGTCCGCCAGCGCAGCGCAGTGTAGCTTCGCCTTCATGCTCGCGTTGCTTTGTCAGTCGCTGATCGTTCGACGTGGCCCTGGCGCACGGCCGGCGTCTCCGTGTGCGGCAATGTAGCGAGTCGCCGACGCCGCACGAGCGCACTGGGAGGCGAACGAGCGTGCGTATCGCCGACCCGCTTAGCATCACCAAGTCGTACCTGACGCGGGTCCGAGGCGACCTCGGGGTTACCTAGTAAGACACGGAAGGAGGCATGATGGCTGAGACGGACGTCACGCAGGGCACCAGCGCAAACGGCGCGCAGGGACAAGGCGAGCAGATCGCACAGGAGCCAGGGGCCCGGCAACCATCGACTGAGGCGCCTGCCGCGCCAGCAGCGCCCGAGGGTCGTATAGCCGATCGCAGGCGCCGGAAGATCATCGCCTGTGTTGCATTGGTCGGTAGCGGTGCACTCGCCGCGATCCGGAGAGGCAGGCGGGCGAGGGCCTACCACCAGGGCCGGCGACGTTGGCCAGTCGTGTCAGCGATCCTGAGGCGCCCAGGGCGCAGCCGTCGTGCAGCGAGCGGCGCGCGACCTCGCAAGCTGAGGTGCCGGTAGCCGGTCAGAACGGCCGAGCCGTGGTCGCTCACAAGCAGCTGCGCCAGACCGATAAGAGCTCTAGCCAGCGTGAGGCCGCACGTGATGACCGCGTGAGCGGACCGATCATCTTCCCCCTCCCGGAGTATTACCCGCTGCTGCGGCGCGAGTTGAGCGGGCGTTCGGCGCCGGCTCTGGGGGGCTGCGAGTTCGCGCGGTTCCCCAACGGCGAGCTATACGTGCGTATCGGCGGGCCGGTCGCGGCTCGGGTGTGTGCGGTGCTGGGTTCCCTGGCGCCACCGCATGAGCAGATTCTGTCGGTGCTGCTGCTGGCCCACACCCTCAAGCGCCAGGGCGCGCGGCGTGTCGTGGCGCTGCTCCCCTATCTGGGCTATGCCCGCCAGGACCATGCTGAGCCTGGTCAGAGCCTGGGCGCCGCCTGGGCCGGCGATCTGCTCCAGGCGGCCGGCGTCGATCAGGTGCTCACGATCGACGTGCACAGTGGCCAAGCGGCGGCGTGCTTTCCGATGCCGGTCGACTCGCTGTCGCCTGCACCGCTGTTTGCCGACGTGCTCGTGCGGCGCGGCCTGACCGATGTCAGCGTCGTGGCGCCGGACGAAGGCGCGCTTGAAAGGTCTGATGCGGTCATCCGTGCCGCGGGCATCCGCACGCCGCTCGCCCGCCTGCGAAAGCAGCGCGACGCAGACGGTGTCACGCGCAGTTCCCTTCTAGGCACGGTCACCTCCAGGGTCGTGATCGTGGATGACATCCTCGACACCGGCGGCACCCTCGTGTCGGCGTGCGCCGCGCTTCGACGGGCGGGGGCGCAGGAGATCTTCGTGTTCGTCACCCACGGGCTGTTCACCGGCCAGCGCTGGCGTGAGCTGCCGGCCCTGGGCGTGCAGCGCATCTACACCACCGACAGCATCCCCGCGGCCGGGGAGCGCGGAGGGGACATCGTCGAGGTGCTCCCAATCGGAAGACTGATCCTCGACGCGTTTGCGGCGATCGCGGACGGCCAGCCCGAGCAGGCCGCCGCGGCGGCGCGCACCGCGAGGCGTTGTTCGGTCATCGAAGAGATCGAGGGTCCGGCGCCCGCGGAAGACTCCAGCCTGCCCGCCGATACGGACTGAAACCGACGCCTACGCGTCGAGCGTCATGCAGGCGGTCAGGCTCGCGCACCGGGCGGCGCAGTCGCTCGTACAGCTCGCGCTCCTCTCGCGAGAGCCCCTCGGGGACGCGCACTGAGACCTCGACGTACAACTCGCCGTGACCGGAGCCTGTGGGGTGCGTCTATTCGGTTGGGTCAGGCTGCGCGGCTGTAGTCATGGATCAGGCCGCCGAGTGGTCTCGTCGTTGGACTGAGCCGGACCGGCTCAACTCGACATCCTGGCCTCCTCCGTCTAAACGAGTGTCCGGTCAGAACCGGGTGCGAGGGACGGAGGACCTTCGCCTTCCCCACCACGACTAAGCCGAGCGGGCTCCTACGCCGGGTGGCAGCCGCGCGCGCTGGGGAGTCGCCGCGCCGCCAAGGCGAAGGGATCAAACCCAAGAGCCACTTGGCCGGCTACCGGCTCAGTGCACTGGCCGCAGGCGCGTACTCGGACGCTCCTCGCGGCCGACCTTGGCGC
>JADGPP010000165.1 GCA_017882375.1 Solirubrobacteraceae bacterium
CAGATAAAGCAGGCCGCAGTGGGGGCGAGGACTCCCACTGCGGCGCTGCTCGCTCCGCGTCCTCCAGTTGCTCAACGCGGACCCGGCGCCCCGTCTCGGCCTCCGTGCCGGAACGCATACTCTGAACAGAGCATCCGTCGACGTCAATAGCCGATCGTCGGCGAAAGCTCCGCAAAGCCGCGCATACCTGCGCAAAGAGCGGCACACAACCCGAGGGCTGACCCACTCCAAGCCCTCGATCGCGCCCGGCGAACCCGGTTTCCGTGCCCGTGGGAGGCGTCCATCTACTCCAAGGCCGACGCCAAGAAGGACGTTTCCCACGCGGGCCCTCGCCGCTGAATGGCAGGAGGCCAGCAAGCCGAAGGTCCGTCGGGGCGCGATGCGCGCTCCAACGGCGCAGACGTTCCCAGAGGCGTCGCTGGCGTGGATGGAGGGAGCCCGGAGCGGGCAGATACGGACCCGCTCAGGCCATCCCTTCAAGCCAGCCGCGGATCCGGGCAGGGACGTCGAGGCGCTACTCGCGAAGGTGTCGAAGGCCGGGGGGTCGGCCAGGAACGTGAACAAGCATCGTGCGGTCGTCTCGGCGATCTTCAACTACGGGATCAAAGAGTCCTCGTTCAGTCTCCCTCGCAACCCCGTCGACGTTGCTGACGACGCGCGTGACGCCGAGCTCGTCCGCGTCGCGGCATATGCCGGCCTGCGTGTTGGTGAGCTGCTTGCCCTTCGCTGGGGCGACGTGGACTTTGCGGGCTCAGCGATCACGGTCGCTCGAGCGATGAGCTTGGGGATTGAGTCCTCGCCGAAGAGCGGGCGCGTAAGGCGCGTGCCGCTTCCAGCCCAGGCCGCCGCGGCGCTCAAACGCCTCAAGCGTCGGCGAGACTTCACATCGCAAGCGGATCGAGTGTTTTGTAACGCGCTCGGCCGCACGCTCGACGGGTCCGCTGTGCGCAAACGGTTCAAGCGTGCCCGTGACTCGGCAAAGCTCAGGCCGCTTCGCTTCCACGATCTACGCCACACCTACGGCTCTCTCCTTGCCGCCGCCGGGATCGATCTCGTCAGCATCCAGTCGGTGATGGGGCACAGCGCGCTATCCACGACGAGCCGCTACCTACACGCGCGCCCCGTCTCCGAGCAGGCCGAGGCCTTCACGCGGGCGTTCGAATCCCCCGCGCAAGCTGCTGTGTAGCGCGGCGCGTCTAACCTCAGCTCCCGCGCGCGGCATCAGACGCGGTGGTCGGGGTCGAGTCCTTGTAGACATGGTGCTTGAATCGGTGAAGCGGCTTTGACCCGCGTGTCCTCCGGTCGGCTGAGGGCGAGCTCGCGCGGAGTGCATGTGTCAGCCGGGTCCCCCGGCGCCGTCGAGCCACTGCCCAGGCGGGCCCGCAGTCGAGTCACGCATCGCCCGTCCGTTCGCGGCGCTCAGGAGGATAGGGACCGGTGATGCTTCACTTTGGTGGCTGACTCGGGTCCGCGGGAGGCCACAATCGCTTGAGCCCCTTCTCGTACACGCCGTAGATGTACGGCCCGGCCTTCCGGGATTGGCGAATGATCCGGTGACGGTTCGCCACGAAGCGCTCGGCCTGCTCGAAGCCGCGCAGATTGGCGGTCGTAAGGCAGAACACGCGAACTGCTGCCGAGATCATCGCGTCGCGCTCGGCGGGCCGGCGGCGGATGGCATCGTCCTTGGTGAGGACCACCCAGCCGTTCTCGCCGGCGTCGCGCAGCCAGACCTCATCTGGCAGGCGTTGTGCTCGCTGCTCCCCGTAGACATCCGCCATTGAGTGAGCTGTCAGGCCAGCCGCCCGTAGCTCTTCGACGATGCTCTTGCCGAGGCTGCGGTCAACGAAGAACTCGGGCCACTGTTCGGTTGTGTCAGCCATCGTCGGTGACTATCCGACGCGGCGCGCGCGCTACTAGGCAGCCGCTCGCGTCGCGACTCGGATGACGTCCTCGACCTCCTCGGGAGGAACCCGGAAGTCCGCCGCGATGTCTGCGACGGAGTCGCCGGCCTGGAATCGGTCAACGAGATCCTCAACTCGGGCCCCGCCATTGATCACGAGCGGCAGCCCGAACGCGACCTTGGGATCGACGACCACGTCGGCGTTCGCATAGGTGGGCAGGTGCACTGCATCCGCCCAGCCGTCGCCTCCGTAGTGGATGCCTTTCAGGTACCCCTTGACGACCTCAGAGAACTGGCGCTGTTGAGTGCGCACGACCACGAGGTCCATGACCTCGCGCTCGCCGTGCTTGGTCGCATAGTCGAAGAGCACCTCAGCGCCGTCGGTGTAGAGGCGCTTGGAAGCAAGAGCGTGCTCGACGCTTATCTCCTTCGCGAGAACCTCGACCGCGGGCCGGATCCGCTGTAGCGGCACCCCCGCTCGCCTGAAGCTCGACAGCACAAACGCCTCGGCGAAGCCGATGAATGGAACCGTCGCCTGGCGTCCATGCGCGGGAAAGCATGTGATCAGAGGATGCCGCCCTCCAGGAGGACGAGCCCACCACTGGATCGTCGACTTTGCGACTCCCAGATAGGCGGCCGTCTCGCGCAGCGTAAAGACCGCCCGCGCAATCCTGGGATCGTCTGCGCCCATGCTGGGCTTCTGTTTGTTGGACGTCGTGATCGGTGTCTCCTGCAAGTGGCCGAGCTTGGCTTCACGATCGTAGCTGCGCGAACGGTCGGGTTGAGGAGGCGCTCAGGTCGAGGACCCGACGCCAAGAGGGCGGGCGGCATGCTGGCTCCTTGGCGATGCGAAAGACTCGCCACAGATTGGTCAACTATGGGCTGGCAGTCTTGATTTGCGTGGGCCGTGACACCTGCGGGCACGCCACCCTCCTGTTGCAGGAGCAGGAAACGCACGGCCGTCAAGCGGTACCCGAGGGTGTAGAGCAAGTCGCCTCTTGCAACCGAGTTTTATCGGTTTTCCAGGCCCCTTACGAAGCCGGAGAGGGGTCTCGAACCCCTGACCTCCTGTTTACAAGAGGTACCTTCCGGGGGCGCTCGATTGTCAGCGAGAGCGCCAAATTTGAGTCCTAGACTACTTGCCGCGGAAAAAGTCGTGGACGTAAGAACGGCCGCGCCGGTGTGGAGCCGGCGCGGCCGTTTGTCATGAGTGGTTGCTCTGGTCGAGA
>JADGPP010000166.1 GCA_017882375.1 Solirubrobacteraceae bacterium
TTCCCGGCGATCAACGTCAACGACTCGGTGACGAAGTCCAAGTTCGACAACCTGTACGGCTGCCGCCACTCGCTGATCGACGGCATCAACCGCGCGACCGACGTGATGATCGGCGGCAAGGTCGCCGTCGTGTGCGGCTTCGGCGACGTCGGCAAGGGCTGCGCCGAATCGCTGCGCGGGCAGGGTGCGCGGGTGATCGTCACCGAGATCGACCCGATCTGCGCGCTGCAGGCGTCGATGCAGGGCTACGAGGTCAAGACTCTGCAGGACGTCATCGACACGGCCGACATCTTCATCACGACGACCGGCAACAAGGACATCATCACCGCTGACGACATGAGCCGGATGAAGCATCAGGCGATCGTCGGCAACATCGGGCACTTCGACAACGAGATCGACATCGCCGGCCTGGGGCGTATCGCGGATATCGAGCGCGTGAACATCAAGCCGCAGGTCGACAAGTGGGTCTTCCCCGACGGCCACGCGATCATCATGCTCTCCGAGGGTCGCCTGCTGAACCTCGGCAACGCCACCGGCCACCCGAGCTTTGTCATGAGCAACTCGTTCTCCAACCAGACGATCGCCCAGATCGAGCTGTTCACCAAGAACGACGAGTACGAGAAGAAGGTCTACGTGCTGCCCAAGCACCTCGACGAGAAGGTCGCACGGCTGCATCTGGACGCGCTCGGCGTGAAGTTGACCAGGCTCTCAGACGAGCAGGCCGCGTACATCGGCGTCCCTATGGGCGGGCCATATAAGCCCGACCACTACCGGTATTAGTCGAGCGCAGGTCGTCCGATGAAGGCGATGGTGCTTGCGGCGGGGCTGGGCACGCGCCTGCGTCCGCTGACGTACGAGATCACCAAGCCGATGGTGCCGGTGCTCGATCGCCCGGTGATGGAGCACATCGTCGATCTGATCGACAGGCACTCCTTTGACGGGGTGATCGCCAACCTGCACTACTTCCCCGAGACGATTCGCGAGTACTTTGGCGAGCGGATCTCATACCGCTTCGAGGAGCAGCTGCTCGGCACCGCCGGCGGCGTCCGGGCTTGCGCTGAGTTCTTCGGCGACGAACCGTTCCTGGTGATCTCCGGCGACGCGCTGACGGACATCGACCTGACGGCGTTCGCCGCCAGGCACCGCGAAGCGGGCGGGATCGCCACGCTGGCGGTCAAGCAGGTGCCCGACACGCGCGAGTACGGCGTCGTGCTGCACGATCGCGCCGGGCGCATCACAGGCTTTCAGGAGAAGCCGCAGCCCGACGAGGCGCTGTCGGACCTCGGCAACTGCGGCATCTACATGTTCGACCCGTCCATCTTCGACTACTTCCCCGACCGGCCGTTCGTCGACTGGGCCAAAGACGTCTTCCCGGCGCTGCTGGAGAACGACGTGCCGTTTCACATCCACGAGGTGCGCGAGTACTGGAACGACGTCGGCTCGCTCGGCGAGCTGCGTCAGGGAACCTTCGATGCCCTGAACGGCGAGCTGCGCCTGGAGATGGAGGGCAGCGAGGTGCAACCGGGCGTGACCGTCGCGGGCCCATCGCCGCTTCGCCAGGACACCGACGTCGAGGGGTCGATGTGGATCGGGCACGACGTGCAGATCGGTACCGGCGTTCGGCTGATGGGCCCGATCGTGCTCGGCGACGGCGCGCGGATCGGCGACGGCGCGCAGCTGCGCGAGAGCATCGTCTTTCCGGGGACCGAGGTCGCGCCGGAGTCGATCCTGATCGGCGCGATCGCCGGGCACGGCGGCATCCTGCAGAGCCTGCGCCGCCGCACCGCTTAACGAGAAGAGGCCCGCCGAAACGAGCCCCTTCCCGGAAAGTGAGGCATATGACAGTTGTCAGCATAGCACAGGCCCAGGCATAGGCATAGGCAGAGGCAGAGGCAGAGGCACAGGAGGGGGATCAGGCGACTTCGTAGCGCTCGCGCCGCTGCTGCTCGCGCTCTGACTCGGTGAGCGCGCGCATGAACAGGACGACGAGCGCGACGCCCATCACAAGCGACTGCTCGATGGCCATGATGAAGCCGGCGATCGACTGGTCGTCGTGCGCCGAGATGCCCCACACGCGAGCGTGGTGGACGTAGTAGGAGTAGAGCGCCGTCGGGGCGAACGCCAGCCCCATCCCCAGCGCGCCGACGAACAGCTTCGTCGAGGCCATGTAGACGATCGGCCCCATGCCGCCGAGCCGCATGCGCGCGCGGATCGGCGACAGCAGATGCCACCAGTACAGCGAGCCGGCGATCAGGAAGCTGACGTGCTCGAGCACGTGCACGATCGGATGGCGCAGCGCCACGTCGTAGGCGGCCGGGACGTGCCACAGCCAGATCACGCCCACATACAGCACGACCGCGAAGGCCGGGCTCGCCAGGGCGCCGGCGCGCTGCTCGAGATCGTGCACGGCTCGCGTGACCGGCCGCAGGATCACCTTCGTGAAGCCGAGGATCGCGAGGATCGGCACGAGGTCGAGCAGCAGCACGTGCTGGATCATGTGCATGAGGAACAGCTGGTCGGCGAGCGCGTCGATCGGCGACACCAGCGCGATCAGCGTGCAAAGCAGCGAACCGACGAAACAGCACAGCCGCCACACCGGCGCGTCGGCGGCCGGGCGCGCGGAGTTTCCTGCCCTGACCTCGCGCCAGCGCGTGACGTACACGCCGCCGACGATCGCCACGCCGATCAGCACACCCGGCTCCAGCGTCCACGACAGGTCCGCGCTCACCGCACGGATTCTCGCACCACAGTCGCGTCGCGCGCGGGCGCAGGCCGCCCGCCGCCATCGCGGCGGGTTTGGACGAACGACCTAAATATCCGATCCCGATGGACATCCGCCAGCCACGGGCGTAGCATCTTCCTCAGCGCCAGACAACAGCCGACCAAAGGAGCCTGTGATGCAGATTGACATCAAGGGTCGCAACGTCCCGGTCACCGACGAGATCCGCGAGCACGCGGCCCGTCGCCTGGACAAGGTCGCGCGGCAGGTGTCCGAGCTCGCTCGGATCGAGATCGAGATCTTCAAGGAGCCCAACCCCCGGGTGTCCGACTGCCACGTCGCCGAGGCAACGCTGTATCTCAAGGGCGTGACGCTGCGCGCTCGCGACCGCTCTCCGGAGATGCT
>JADGPP010000101.1 GCA_017882375.1 Solirubrobacteraceae bacterium
GTTCGGCTACATGAGCGAGCTGCTCGCCGCTCACGCCCGCGGCGATCCCGTCCCGTTGCTGGTCTGACCCACCAAGGCGCCCGGGGACTGAACGGTTACGGTTTCGGCACGCAGGTCGGGTGATCGCTCGGTGGCTCAGGGTACCAATGGGGTACCAAACTTGCGGGCCTTGTAGCGGGCGCAACCGACGCTCGCAAGGGTGGATGCTCTCCCGTGCAAGCTTGCTCGGCGCTCTGCGCAAACAGAAGCATCGAGGAGGTGAGGGCTTGCGTCGCCGCCAGCGTCGCCGTCCCCCAGCGCTCCACGTGGGCTCGTCCGCCCGCGAACGTTCGCGGTGGAAGCCGATCCGACCTGAAGGCCGGGACTGAGGGCGAACCACGGCCGGGGCCGGGCGGTTGCAGGTTTAAATCCTGTCTCCCCGATAGAAATGGTGGTGGGTGCTGGGGGTCGCTGGGGTGGTCCTGCCGCGGCGGAGTGGCCCCATGGCTGGGGTTTTCAGGGGCCGCGGTCTCGAAATCGTGTTTGGTTTGCGACCACGTCCCCGAGTCTTGCCGCCCACGAACCGCCCACGCTTGCGTAACTTGACCGCCCACAGGGCACCAGAACGCCGGATGGGACTTGCACGGCTAGTCGGGTTCGTGATCGCCGAGGCCGAGAGGCAGATCTTGCCCCTCGCGGTTGAGCCGTCCGCCGGCGAACAAGCGAAGATGGCGCCATGTCCCAAGAACCGGACTACTTGCCAGCGCACATAGTCGCTTGGGCTCAAGAGCGGCAGCAGTCGCTAGACCTCATCGTCTCGACGCTGCTCGAGACTGGTGAATGGCCCACGACGAAGGGGCTGACGCGCGAGTTGGCTCGTGCGGGCAAGCCCGTTCCTCTCGCGTCGATCCTGCAAGATATCCCACGCCCATTGGGCTTCGTCGAGAACGGGCCCGGCAGGATCGTTCTACTTCTCCCCTGCTTGAGACTCGTGCCCGGCGCCGAGGCGTTGCTCGACGGGTTCGTCACGCTGGTGAAGCTCGGGCTCGAGCGATACCGCGGGGAGGACGAGCCTCCCGAGATCACGCGGCAAGATATCGCCGACGTTATTCAAGGCGAGATTCAGCAACGCGCCCTGAGCGAGATCTTCCTACGCGAGGCGCCGTTCTATGGGTCCGGCACGGGTGGCCCAGATGACGAATGGACTCGAGAAGTCACCGACGAGATTGTTCGGTTCTGGGATGTTGTGACGGCTGACGACTATCTCCGGATACGAACGGAGCAGCTAAGTACCAGTCCGCAGTTTGGCTACCTGGCTTCGGGCCCCGAGGCTAAGACGGTCCAGAGGCTCGCCGGAGAGCAGCGAGATGTCTTTATCTCGCACGCTAGCGAGGACAAGGAGGCAATCGCCCGACCCCTAACTGAGGCGTTGGCGGCACGTGGATACACGGTCTGGTTCGACGAGTACGAGATAGTTCTGGGGGACTCTCTCCGCCGGAAGATCGAGCGGGGGCTCGCGCAGAGCAGACTCGGTGTCGTGATCCTGAGCAAGTCCTTCTTCGCCAAGGAGTGGCCCAAACAGGAGCTGAACGCACTTTACTCGCGGCTAGTAGGAGGCGAGGAGAACGTCATCGTGCCGATCTGGCATCAGATGACCCGTGAGCAGGTAGCTGATCATGACGTGCTGTTGGCAGATCTTTATGCCGGGAACAGCGACGCGGGTGTCGACCGGCTTGCTGACGAGGTCGGCCGCACGCTCGAGCTTCGACGACAAGCAGCAACCCCATCCCCGGAGATTCCGACCGCGCCACTTCCCGAGCCAGCGGCTGAGGCGCCAGTCGAGGCGCCCCGGGAGCCAGCGCCGGTTGGGCGCGGCACGAGCGTCCCAGCGCCGCCGCATGCGGAGCAGCCGCCGGCTGGTAAGCCGCCATCTCCGTTCCCGTCTCGCGCTATCACCGCACCACAGTCAGGTCCGGAGTCCCCTGCTTCACGGCTGTCCGGACGTCGGCCACCCCTGGGAGCGGTGAACTTCGACATGGAGCCAGGCGTCCTAAACATCGCGGCCCTCGAGCTCGTCCGGGACGGCGACACGATTGCCCTCCAACACCTCTTCAATGATGCGATTGCCAGGGGGCGCCAGGCCGTGGACATCAGCGACCTGGATGCGCTCGGTGAGCTTCTCGACCGGCTGACATGTCTCGCGGCGACATTTTTGACCCTCGATCAGGACGAGCGCGTCTCCGATGTCATCGGCGTCATGGCTCGCGTATATGGGATGCCGCTCAGGCCTGGGGATGCCCAACGGTTTGGCTACAGCACTCGGATCAATCCGGAGGAGATGGCTCCACGGCTGTGGTTTCAGACGCTGGAGCGCCTCTATGGCCTTGGGGCGCTGGCAGTACGCTACGAGAAGTGGAATGTGCTTAGGACCATCGGATTGCAGAAGCCTGAGGGGGCGGCTGAATACGAAAAGAACTGGCTCCGCCACGCTCTTACGATGTCCGCGCGCGCCGGTCTTCTCCAACAGGTCGAGGATGATCGAACCGTTGAGGTGAGCCTCCTCGTGCTCGCCCGCGACCAGGTTGCCCGGCTCGCATGCCTCCGTCCCGACGGGCTTGCATCCACCGACGACAGGATCCTCACGAGCCTCGCGCAGTTCGACGCGCTCTGGAACCTGGTGGCGATCGACGACTCAGGAGACGCGAGTGGCCGAGACTTCTATCCCCACTTCGCACGCTTGTATGCAAACCGAGTCACCCCGGTGGTAGAGCAACTCCTATCGGACCACGATATGCGTCACGCGCTATTCCAGCGTTCCGACGCGGACCTTGCTATCGCGCTCCAATCAGTAGGCGCACTTGCCCAGCGAGAGGGATGGCGCTATGACGGCTTCACCGACTGGGGTTCACGCATCACCGAGTTTGTGGATGCGAACATCCCGCAAGAGGAGCCGGAGGAGTCGGGCTAGGAGACGACAACTGACGGGTCGGTCTGGGCGTGTGTCGTAGCTGGGCTTCGGACTCAGCGATGTGACGCTCGCGTCGGGGTTGCTGGCGTGGCAGAAGATCGCCTCCTGGGCCGTCCTGGATTCACGGAGTTTCCGTCAAACCCAGGATGGCTCATCCGAATCTGCGGGCTACGCGCCAAACCCGAGCATTCCTCCACCTGCACCATCCGCAAGCACTTCGGTACGTGGGCTAACGCTCTCGCCGCGGCCGGACCGCGGCCGAGCGACCCGCGGGATCGCTCGGAGATGCAGGCGCCCCGATAGCAGTCCGTCCAAGTCGAGAAGGAAGACTCCCTGATATCCCGAATAGTGGAATCAAGCTCATGCGACGCGCAAGCCTGGGCTTTGCGACCCCTTACGTTCGACGCGCATCTGCCGCTTGACCGATGCCCACCTTCCTGCTGATCCTTGCCGCCGCAGAACCCCATAAGGGCTGGCTCGCGGAAAACGCAACCTTGATCGTCGGGATAGTCGGCATCTTGGTCTCCGGTCTAGTGGGACCGTCTATCGCGGCGCAATGGACAACTCAGCGGGAACGCGAGAAGGATGCGCGTGCACGTTTGATGGCTCAAAGGGATGATCTCCGTGACGTGGTCGATGAGGCTGCAAAGGCACTCGGCGGCGCCGTTGCTCAACTTCGACCCGCGCTCGAAGCCCAGCTCAAAGGGCAACCTCTGCCGCCGGAGACGCGTGACTTTCTGGCTGAGTTGTTTACGCTCGGGCAGCGGCTGCGTCTACGCGCGCCGGCCAACGATGCGGTGGTCCAGTCGTATGACGCTGCCCGAGAGCAACTGATCGAGGTCTCGCGGGCGACCAAATCCAAGACCGACTTCAACGAGGCCGCCACACAGTTCGATAGTCGGCGTGCCGTCTTCCTTGATAAGTCCCGAGGAGCGCTTCATGCACCTATTCCAGACGAGGGGAAGAGCTGATGGATCGAAGCGCGCTTGATAGCTTTGCCGTCCGCTCCGCGGTCGTTCATTACGTACCGACAGACCGCGATGACCCGGGCGAGGGACTCCTGCTAACCGACTCAGCTATCAAGCTTGATGCCGGCCTCAAACGCTACTTCGAGACAAAGATCGTCGAACGCCTCAGGGACAAGGGACTCGAGGTCGTAGGCGATCCCGAGCGCTCTCCAACGGTCGCAAAGGCGGTCGCGGACACCGATTCTCGCGACACTCATCTCCTCGCAAACTCACAAGAGATCGCACGCCACCTGGCCGCCGTACAGTCAACCAAGGTCAGCCCCTCCGGGCTACTCGCCGTCGTCAGCGGAACGGTTGGGGAGGAGGAATGTCTCGCCCTTCTGAAGCTTGAGCGCGAGCGGGGGATCCACTTTGCGATCAAACGCGTCGACGGCCACAATCTCTTGGATCTCGAGCTGCTGCGAGACCTTACGCTGACCGACAAGACCAAAGTGTATAAGACCGCCCTGCTTGCTTCCGATGGCGATGACATTATCGGTTTCGTCGCCGATGATCAGCGCGGCATCAGCACCGGCAGGCAAGTCGCAACGTTCTTCCTCTCCCGCTTCCTGGGTTGTAAGCCAAGGCTGCCCGCAGCGCTCATGACGTACGAGTTCGTCAAAGCCGCCAACGAGGCCTTCAACGACGATGTCTCGAGTCCCGAGCGCCGCGGTCGCTACCAAGTTGCGGTGCTCGCCGCGCTGCAGAGCAATCTGACCGATATCCGTCCCAGCAGGTTTGCATCGCAGAACCTCGAGCTGGAGGATCGCGCGCCATTCTTGGCGAGGGTGCGCGCTGCGGGAATGGATCCAGATGTCCCGTTTGAAAAGGACACGACTCGCGTGAAGATGTCACGCTTTCGCATGAGCTTCGAGTCCGGGATGGTCCTCGTCGGAGACCAAAGCGCACTCGAGGAGCATGTCGCTCTCCCCGAGCGACAGGACTCGGGTGAGCCAGTCGTTCTGAACGATCGGGTTGAAGATCTGCTGGCGGGCCGGTAGCGGGCCCTTATCTTTCAACGCGCCGAATCCCGGGGTCGTCGCGAACAGAACCGTCACGACTCGCTGTCCCTCGGTATCGACTGCGGGGTCCCGCAACACGCGGATTATGATCGGCAGCCCGGGGGTCCAGTTTGGCTCTGTAGAGCCGTTTTAGCTCGCATTGTCTAACGCTCGCAGGGGTCATATCTGCCGACTCGGGGACTAAGTTCGCGACCAAGTCTGTGAGCGGCTGCAGACACCTATCTCATGCGCTGAATCCTAGCCGCTCTACAGGCGGATCATCCGCTTGGTCTTCGTCATCCATGCCTCGCCTGGGACTTGGAACCACTCAGAGCCGCCAGACGGCTCGCGGTCAAGGTGGCTCTGTCGAGGCACGCGCGTGCGTAAACGCTGCGCCTGGGCCCTATCGTGTGTGCTCTGATGGGTTCGTCCGCATACGATAACCCCGCTGGCCGGCTTCACGGACTGTTGGTTCGGCTTGGCGAGGTGAGACAGGGTACAACGTTGCTCGACGCCTGGAAGTCCGTGCTGGGCGCTTCGGAGAGCGATATGCCGGGCCTGCTAGCTGGTGTGGGCGCGCTTGTCGGCGAGGTTGAGAAGGGCGTTGCACAAACCAATAGCGAAGGGCACGCCAAGCAGGTGAGTCGCTTCCGGGGCGAGTGGGAGGTGGCGATCTTCCCCCGGGACCGTCCCTTCACAAATGCAGTCCAGGAATTCAGGCCATCGGAGCAGGCGATCGACGTTCTGCAGTCCGCGGCTGAGCTCCTTCACCGGGATGCGCCCGAAGGGAGAGCCCTCGAGGAGGGCGAGCTTGAGACTCTCCGCCTTGACGTCGAGGACTTGATCGAGGCCGTCAAGGCTGCGGACGACGTTCCCGAGCAAGTCAAGCAACTCGCGGTGGCCCGGCTTCGTGATGTGATCCGAGCGCTCGACCACATAGACGTTGGGGGTCCGGGTGCGGTCAAGCTCGCAACGGAGGCTCTTGCAGGCGCGATCGACCTCGGCGGACAACCGATGTTCGGTTCGCATCTTCGTAACCGCTTCGTCTCGACCATCGTGACGCTGTACGCGGTGTTCGGAGTCCCGGCGACCATACAAGCCGGCCTCCCTGCGTGGGATAAGACGATCCACGAGCTCATGCCGTCGGTACAGGCGCACGTCGCCAGCAGCCACGAACCTGCGCCTGTTTCGGGGCCCGAGCCGCCCGCCGAGTTGCCAGCGCCATCTGCGCATCGGCAGCCACGCTAGATCGTGATCTGCCGGCCCGCGCGCTGCTATAGCTAGCGCGATAGGCGCTGTGCCAACGAGCGACGACGCTTCTCTTGGGCACCGGCGCAAACGCTGTGAGGGAGGTCGAGCCCTAGACAACGCTTAGCGGCTCACGCTCAAGGCGCTGGCCGGGCGGCCGCGTCAGTCTTCGTCGCGGTAGGCAGGCTCGGGGGGTGCGAGGGCGTGCAAGCCCGCCCGTCGTGCCCTGAGCCGTAGTCGGGTGTCGTCGGTGACGAGTGTTACGGGTTGTTCTGCCAGGAGAGCAAGTTCGGCACACGTTGCAAGAATCTCTCCGTCCGCATCAGCCGCATCAGGAGCCGGTTCGACCTGTAGCTCCAGGGTGACGCCCTCGCGGATTGACGCTGGAAAGCCGTCCTCAGCGACCATCTCCAGCAGCTTCGGCAGGACATTGCGGGCGCGTTCGCGGAGGCGCTTGCTGTCGCCGTGCTTGTGGCGGTCAAGCTCGTCGATCACGGTCGGGGGAATGACTAGTCGGACTTGGTCTTGGGCGAGGAGCTTGCGCCAGTCGATGCTGTTGGGGAGTTGGAAATGCTCCAGCGTGTTCGTGTCGAGCACGGTGATGTGGCCGGGCGCGGCGGCGGCGATTTCGAGCCGACGGGCGAGATCGTCGTGGATCGCCTGGAGAGCAGAGTGCTGGGCTTCGATCTCGGCGTCGATGAGTGGGATTGGCCGCGCGGCATGGATGTCGATGTCCCGTATACGCCCGTAGCGAGGCGTGTCGAAGATGGCGTAGGCCGTGCTCAAATCGGTGTGATTCGAGAGCACCTGTTCGGCGTTCTCGGCCCACTGGAGATACTGATCGCGGCGGCTGTAGGTGTACTCGGGGCTGCCGGGACGCCCCGACAGTTCGCCCCGCAGATTTCGTAGGTTCATCATCAGTTCCCGCAGCGTCGCCAGCGCCTGCTCGGGCTGCGCGTCGGGCTTCAGCCTGAGACGGACGCTCGGTACCAGCCCGGCCATCATGCAGCCAACATAACTTGTCCAACGTCGAGCGGCGGAGGCTAGAGGGTTCCAGTGATGGGCTCGCCCTATCAGGGTCGCCGCTCGTTTGGCCTAGCCAGCTCCGCGCAGCTCAGGCGCCGGCCTCTCTGGATCCGTGTACCACTCTGCGGGCGGGACGGCTCTGAATGAGCCCCTTTCTGTCGTGAGGTACCTCGGCGCGGCCACCACGTTTCGGGTGTGCGGAGATTGGTCTCCAAGTCGAGCGGAAACTCTCTCCAGCGGTCGAAGAACTGCATGCTGAGCGGTAGCTTCGACCCTGCAGCCGCGACGAGCGTTCCGTCCGGCGCCGTAGTCCCCGCCGCGGGAGACCAAACAGAGCGCCGCTCAGTGTCGGCGCTCCGCCAGTGCGCCTTATTCATCAATACGTCCCAGGCCGCTTGCTCTACGCGGGCGATATCGGGGCGGATGTCGGAGTCAACCAGAAAGCTGTTACGACGGTCGGCGTGAGACGCGGAACCACGCATCGTTGTCGTCCAACGGCGAATCTCATCATCTGTGTAGCCGAATCTCGGATCAAGAAAAATCCTGAGCGGCTCCACCAGCCTAGAGGCGGACGTCTGAAATGCTCGCTCAAATGTGCGCACGAAATCCAAAAACTGACCAGTCGCGCGCCCGGCTGAGAAGGCTTCAGCCAGCAGCTCGACACCGTCTAGACGATCAAGAAGCGAACTGACCATGTGCTCCTCCATGTCGAGACTGTGATGTACCGATCCAATTGCCACTCCATCTAGTCCCCGGTCGAGCCCAGAGGATTCGGCTAGCCAGGCCCGCTCGGCGTCCGACTCTGCTTCGAAGGCAGCGTAAGGATTAGGAGAGGACAGCGCACGAGCGCACCGCATCCCGAGGCAAACAATGTTGGCGGCCGATTCAAGGTGGGTGCGGGCGATCTGGCGCTCGTGGTCCGGCATGACCACAAGCCCAGCGCGTGTTCGCTTTGGATAGCGCTCAAGCCGGACTCGGGCGACCGCTCTGTACCAGCGACCGTCATCGCGGGCTGGTCCTCCATCGATAGTTACCTTGACGCCATTGACTTCAAGCTCCGACGTTAGCCCTTCTTTCGGGGCTGGCCTGAGTACGAGCCCTAGTATGCGCAGAAAGACCATCTCCCGCCATCTGCCGGACGGGCGAGTGGACTGCCTCGCGGACTTCGAATTCACTTACGTCCCCGCCCCACAAGCACCGGTGGCCAGGTTTGGTTCTTGACCTCGCACCCCAACGTCAGGTGCACGAGGTCAAGAACCAAACCAGGAAATGAGAAATCAAGGATGGTGGGGTGGGATGGATGGGATGGGATGGGGGAGGAGAGGATGAGAAGGAAAGAAGATGATCAGAGAGGGGATAATAAAAAAAACAAAGGCGCGCCGGCCGCTTGCGACGCGGGAGGTGGGGGAGAAGAAGAAGTGGCCAACAGAACGGAAGCGTCGCCCAGTCGCGGCGCTCGCGCGCGCCGCCAAGAGCACCGAGGACCGCCGCGGTACCGGAGCGCACCAGCAAGTCATCGCGCGAGGAGCAGATCAACGGCGCGCCCGGGCTCTGAGCCCAGGTCCCTCTTTCCAGAGCAACCGCTGCCCCAGCGTGGACATCGAAGCCACCAGCCGTGCTCCGAGCGGTCGAGCAGCATCGGCGTTCAGCAGGTAGGGCAGGGCTCTGAGTTGCGGACGCTCTCGATGCGACGCAGGAGCGTCCGGCCGTCGAGCAGCTCGATCCCGATGGCTGCGGCCTCCGCGGTTGCCGGCTCGGTGAAGTCGGACAGGGTGACGAATAGCCCCACGTCGCCGGGTAGGCCTTCGCGCAGGAGCGTTCCCGCGAGCTTGCGCACCTCGTCGACCCCGACAGACCGCGATGTCCAGCGCTTGCACTGGACGAGTCTCTCTCGGCCGGCACGTTGTATACGCAGATCGACGTTGCCGTCGGGCATGCCTTCTCGACCCGTCTCCTCGATGTCCCAGCCCTCCCGACGCAGCAGCTCGCCAACGAGCCACTCAAACTCGTCAGCGGCCAGAAGCCGAGCGTCCGTTGTCCACTCGAGCAAATGCCGCCGATCAGCCGCCTGGACCTGGGAGATGAGCGCGCCGACAACAACGACGAAGCCAAACGCCACGCCCATGGCGTTCAGAGAGACGAGCAGAACGCCGCGAGCGTCAACGCCTAGCCCAGATCTTGCAGTAAGCCCTCTCGTCTGAGCCGGCCTGGCGTGCTGGTTCCGCCGCCTGAGCGGGGAAAATGCGGGTGTCGAAGTCCACATT
>JADGPP010000045.1 GCA_017882375.1 Solirubrobacteraceae bacterium
CGGAGGTGCCGTTCGAGCTCGGCGCGCAGACGGCGCGCAGGGGAGGCGGCGGCACTCCGCTGTACACCTACCGCGCGCTGACCGGCGAGTTCATCAGCGAGCGCGACGGCGCGCTCAAACGTCTGCCCGGCCACGCCGACGTGGCCAAGCTGCTCGAGCGCTTCGAGGGCCTCGACCGCTACCTGGCGAGCGTCGGCGGCGACGCCGCCCGCGCGAGGGGCCGCACGCGTGTGCGCCCCGCCGTCAAAGCGCTGCTGGAAGAAGTCTTCGACGAGCAGACCGACTTCGAGCTGCGCCCCGAGCGCGTTGAGGCGACGCTTCAGCGCCTGCAGCACTCGACGCTCGCCAACGCCAGTGAGATCAGCCTCGTGGCGACGCTGCACGGCGTGACGATCGGCTCGGCCGAGCTGCAGCTGACCAAGGGCCTGCGCATCGCCCAGCGAGACGCGCTGCAGGAAGTGCCCGACGAGGCCGTCGCAGCCGCCGACAGCGACCTCGCGGAGAGCCATTTGATCGTCGCCTACACCACCGAGCAGGACGATGTCGGCGAAGCGCTGAACGGCGGTCGCGAGGTGCTGCGGGACCTGCTCTCGGCCCTGCGCCTGTTCGGCGACGGCCGCGTCACGCTCGGCGCGCTCGCCTGGGCGCGCGTCGGAGGCGGTCCGTGGAGTCCGCTTGCGCTCGGCGCTGGCGGGCGCCCCCACGGCATGCTCGTCGTCACCGTCGAGCAGGAGGACGAGCTGCGGGCGTTCTGCAGCCTCGTGTCGCGCCGCGCGCCACACGACAACGACCTGGCGTGGGCACTGCGGCGCTTCGAGCTTGGCTGCGAGCGCGTCAGCCCGTACGAGGCGCTGACCGACAATCTGCTGGCCCTGCGCGCGCTGCTCGAGCCCGAGGGACCGGCCAGCGGGTTGCTCGCCGGCCGGCTGGCCGCGCTGTGCGCCACAGCCGAGCAGCGTGCCGAGCTGACCGAGCGGATGACGCGGGCGGTCGCGCTCGAGCGCTCGCTGATCGCCGGCACCGCGAGAAAGGACGCCGCCAGCCGAGGACTCGCCGACGACGTCGCCAATCACCTGCGCTCGCTGCTGCGCGATGTCATCTGCGGGCATCTCGACTCCGACCTCGCCGTGATCGCCGATGAGCTGCTCGAACCCGACGAGCTGCTGCACGCCGACGAGTACGGCGAGCTCGACGACACCGGCCCCGGCGGGGCTGACCTAAGTGCGCCGGAACCGGACGGGCGGGAGCCCGATGAGCCAGAGCTCGACGTTCCGCAGCCGCTCGCGGCGGGGACGGAGCTGGCAGACACGGAGCTGGCAGACACGGCGATGGCAGAGGCGCAGATGGCAGAGGCGGACTCGGCGGACGCGCAGGTGGCAGAGGCGGAGCCGACCGGGGCGGAGGTGCCCGAGGTCGAGCCGCAGGTCGTCGCCGAACAGCGCCAGGAGTCTTTGCCGATCGAGCCGGACGGCGTCGCCGAGATCGACGCCGTCGCGCCGCTCAGCTGAACAGGTGCTCGGCCAGGCGCGCGAGCCCGGCGACGTCGCAGACGTCTTCGTCCAAATGGGGCACGAGGATCGGTTCGCGCTCGCCAAGCTCTCGCGATAGGTGCGCCACCGTCTCGCGGTCGCGCTGAACCAGCACGTCGAAGTCAGCGAGATTGCCGGCCACGCGCCGGGCCAGGTGCTCGCCCAGATCGGGAGTCAGCAACTCCTGCACCTCATCGGCGGAGCTCTCGCCGAGGCCGTCGAAGTGCATGCGGTTGATGATCAGCCCGCCGCGCGACATATCGCGACTGGCAAGCCGCTCGGCGAGAAACTCGGCCTCCCGCGCCGGCTCGGGCTCGGGCGAGGTCACGACCAGGAACGTCGTCGTGGGATCGCGCAGCAGCTCAGAGACTCCCTTGGTGACGTCTTTGAAGCCGTCGAGGATTCCCGACAGCGAGCGGAAGAAGGTCGACAGGTCGCTGAGCATGTCCACGCCGGTGACCCGCGCGAAGATCGCGAAGACGATGCCCGTCGAACGCCCGAACACGCGGGCCGCCAGGCCGCCGGGGGAGAGGAAGACTCTTAGCGCGCGGCCTTCGAGAAAGCCGAGCAGCCGCGCGGGCGTCTCGAGGAAGTCGACGGCGTTGCGCGACGGCGGCGTGTCGAGCACGATCACGTCGAAGTCGCGTTCGTGGCGCAGCTCGTACAGCTTGGCCATCGCGCTGAGCTCCTGTGACCCGGCGACCGCCGAGGACAGCTCGCGGTAGATCGGGTTGGCGAGGATCTGCTCGCGCTCGCGATCGTCGGGCGCCAGGCGCGCGACGATCTCGTCGAAGGTGCCCTTGCTGTCGAGCATCATCGCCCACAGCTCGCCCTCGCACTGCACGCCCTGCTCGGCCAGCAGCGCTGGATCGATCAGCCGCGGCTCGCCGGACAGGCGGTCCAGGCCCAACGCGCTGGCCAGGCGCGCGGCCGGGTCGATCGTCACGACCGCCACCTTCTGCCCGCGCGCGGCCAGGCCGAGCGCGAGCGCCGCCGAGGTCGTCGTCTTGCCGACGCCACCCGAGCCGAGGCAGATGCAGACGCGCTTGCCCTTCAGGTGTTTGAGCAGGACGCCATCGCGCCGACGCTTGGCTTCGGCCGTGGCCATCCCCGGATCGTAGTTGCCGTGCAGGAATCACCCGGCCGCATGCGAATACCCACCGGACGGCTTTCCCATCAATCGAGTATCGGAGCCCCCGTGGAAGGCAAGGCCAAGGTCATCGCGTTCGCCAATCAAAAGGGCGGCGTGGCAAAGACGACGACAACGCTCAACCTCGCCGCCGCATTTGCGGAGGAGGGTCACCGGGTGCTGTGCGTCGACATGGACCCCCAGGGCAACCTGACGATGTCCCAGGGCATCGATCCCGACACGCTCGACAAATCGATGTACGACGTGCTCGTGCACAAGGTCTCGATCCGCGAGGTGGTTCGCAAGCGCGAGATCGACATCGCCTGCGCCTCGATCGATCTGGCGGGAGCCGAGATCGCGATGTCGACGATGATCGGTCGCGAGCGCTCGCTGCAGAAGGCCTTTGAGCCGATTCTCGAGGACTACGACTTCATCTGCATCGACACGCCGCCGAGCCTCGGCCTGCTGACGATCAACGCGCTGACGGCCGCCGACAAGGTGATCGTCCCCGTGCAGTGCGAGTATCTGTCGATGCGCGGGCTGATCCAGCTGCAGAACACCCTCGCGATGATCCGCGAGAATCTCAATCCGGGCGTTGACATCGAGGGTATCCTGCCGACGTTGGTGGATTCCCGGACGATTCACGCCAAGGAGGCGATCGAGATCCTCGAGGAAAACTTCGGGGACCGGGTATTTGCCTCGCGTATCCGCAAGACCGTCCGTTTCGCCGAGGCGCCCGTGAAGGGCATGTCGGTGCTGAAGTACGAGCCGGACGGGGTAGCGGCCCAGTCCTACCGACAACTCGCGCAGGAGGTCCTCGACCATGGCAAACGCTAAACGCGCGAGCATGCGCGAAGGGCCGCTGGCGGCCCTGTTCCGCAAGACCGAAGGAGCCGAGGACGAGCAGGTCGAGGGCGAGCAGCCCGCCGCGCCGTCCCGCGCCGAGGCGCCGGCCAAGCGCGCCGAGGCGCCGGCCAAGCGCGCACACCCTCGCGAGAGCGGCCTGCCGCACCCGGCGCTCAGCGCCTCGGCGCAGGCACCGCAGGAGCCCGCGCACATACCCAGCCCGCAGGAGCGCCTGCGGCACGCCTTCTCCTCGGAGATCCCCGAGAACGTCATGGACCCGCAGCCCGCACGCGCGGTGATGGACGACTACGCCCGCGAGCACCCCGTGCCGTCGGGCACTGCTGGTCCCACCGGCCAGCCGGTGATCCGCGTCGTCGGCGTCGGCGGCGCCGGCGTCAACGCCGTCAACCGCATGGTCGAGGCGGAGGTCGAGGGCGTCGAGTTCCTCGCTGTCAACACCGACATGCAGTCGCTGCAACAGTCGACAGCCGACATCACGCTGCACATCGGCGCCGAGCTGACGCGCGGTCTCGGCGCCGGCTCGGACGCCAACGTGGGCCGTCAGTCGGCGATGGAGGACTACGACCGGCTCAAGGCCCTGCTGAAGGGCTCGGACATGGTCTTCATCACCGCCGGCGCGGGCGGTGGCACGGGCACCGGCGCCGCGCCGATCGTTGCGCGCATCGCCCGCGAAGTCGGCGCGCTGACGGTCGCGATCGTCACCAAGCCGTTCGGCTTCGAGGGCTCGCGTCGCAGCGGCCAGGCCGAGCAGGGCGTCGACACGCTCGCCGCCGAGGTCGACACGCTGATCGTCGTGCCCAACAATCGCTTGCTGTCGGTGCTCGACAAGCAGACCGCGATGGTCGAGGCGTTTCGCGTCGCCGACGACGTTCTGCGCCAAGGCGTGCAGGGCATCTCCGACCTCGTCACGCTTCCGGGTCTGATCAACCTCGACTTCGCCGACGTACGCACGATCATGAGCGACGCCGGCAACGCGTTGCTCGGCATCGGCATGGGCGTGGGCGAGAACCGCGCCACTGAGGCCGCCATGCAGGCTGTCGCCTCGCCGTTGCTGGAAACCTCGATGACCGGCGCCCGTTCGATCCTGCTGTCGATCACCGGCGGCGAGAACCTCTCTCTGTGGGAGGTCAACGAGGCCGCCAAGGCGGTTGCCGAGGCGGCGCACCCGGATGCCAACATCATCTTCGGCGCGATGGTCGACGAGAAGCTCGACGACCAGGTGTGGGTCACCGTCGTCGCCACCGGCTACGGCGACGAGGGGCGGCGCAAGAGCGTGAACATGCTCAAGGAACCCGCCGGTGAGCCGAAGGTTCAGCGTGCGGGACCGCCGCGTCCGGCGCAGCGTCGCGGCGGGCTGTCCGTCGACGAACTAGACGTTCCCGAGTTCCTGCCAAGCCGCTGACGTCGTCGGCGCTCAGCCGGCGCCGCGTGCCTGTGCTATCGCTCTGGCATGACTGAAGGCGAGCACGGGATCGTCGCTGCGGGGCATCCGCTGACGGCGCAGGCGGGGGTGCGGGTGCTGCGCGAAGGCGGCAACGCGGTCGACGCGGCGGTGGCGGCGATGCTGACGTCGTTCGCCGCCGAGCCGCTGCTGACGGGGCTGGGCGCGGGCGGGTACATGCTCGTGGCCGGTGGCGGGCAGGAGCCGGCGCTGCTGGACTTCTTCGTGGCGGCGCCGAGCGGGCGGCCCGCCTGCGGTGCGCCCGCGGGGTCCGATCGGCCCGCCGGCGCGGTGGCTGAGCTGCAGGCGGTTGATGTGTCCTTCGGCGATGCCGCGCAGGTCTTTCACATCGGTCCGGCGTCGTGCGGGGCCTATGGCGCGCCGGCCGGCGTGTGCGAGGCGGCGCGGCGATGGGGGACGGTCCCGCTGCAACAACTCGCGGCGCCGGCAGCGCGGCTCGCGCACGACGGTGTCGCGCTCAATCACGGGCAGGCCTACGTCGCCGAGATCCTCGGCGATCTGCTGACATCGACGCCGGAGTGCGCCGCGCTATGGGCCCCCGGCGGGCGCATCCTGCGCGAGGGCGAGGTGCTGCGCAACGACGATCTCGGCGACGCGCTCGAGCGTCTCGGCACGGAGGGCGCGGAGCCGTTCTATCGCGGCGACGTGGCGGCGACCGTGTGCGAGTGGCTCGATGCCCGAGGCGGCTCGCTGTCGGCGTCTGATCTGGCCGGCTATCGCGCGATCGACCGCGAGCCCGTGCGGATGGCCTACCGCGACCGCGAGTTGCTGACCAACCCGCCGCCGTCCGCCGGCGGCACGCTGCTGGCGTACGCGCTCGCCCTGCTCGACCGCGGTCCCGCGCCGCCGACGCTTGGCGGTGTGGTCGAGGCGATGCGCGCCGCGCAGGCCGAGCGCACGCCGGATTTCCTGGAGGGTCTAAGCGAGGACCGCTTCCTCGAGCGCTTCCTGTCGACGCGGCTCGGCGCGACGACGCACATCTCCGTGCTCGATGCCGAGGGCCGGGCGTGCAGCGCCACGTGCACCAACGGCGAGGGCTCGGGCGTCGTCGTGCCCGGCACCGGCCTGCACCTGAACAACGTCATGGGCGAGGAGGATCTCAACCCGTTCGGCTTTCACCGCCATCCGCCCGGACGGCGCATGCCGAGCATGATGGCGCCGTCGATCGTCATGCGCGAAGGCGAGGTCGAGCTCGTGCTCGGAAGCGCTGGCTCCAACCGCATTCGCTCGGCGTTGCTGCAGACGATCGTCGGGGCGGTCGACCACGACCTCGACGCGCGCGAGGCCGTCGACGCACCGCGCGTGCACTTCGAATCGGGCGTGATCTACGCCGAGCCGGGCGTTGCGCTGGACGAGCTCGAGCAGCGCGGGGTGCAGGTCGTGCGCTTCTCCGGCCTGAACCTGTTCTTCGGCGGCGTGCAGGCGGTGCGCCGCCGCGGGACAGAGCTCACCGGCGCAGGAGACCCGCGCCGCGGTGGCGTGGCCGTGAGCGCGTGAGCCGCGTATCCCGAGGGCGCCGCGGGCCGGTGACGCGCCGTTGTGCCGCGCTCGGCCTGCTGGCGGCTGCCGCGATACTGGGCGGCTGCGGGGGAGTCACCGCGCCGGACCTGTTCATCGTGCAGCGCAGCGGGAGCGGGGCGGGCGCGAAGCTGACGCTGCTGGTCAACGAAGAAGGGCGCGTGAGCTGCAACGGCGTCACCAGCGCCTCCGGGCGCAAGCTCAAATTGAGCGATCCCCAGCTCGTGGAAGCTCGTGCGATCCAGGAAGACCTGCGCGACGCGGCCTCCAAGCACAGCTCGCTCGCGCCGGCGGCCAAATCCGTGCTCAGCTACCGCGTACGCGACGAAAACGGCTCGGTGAGCTTCAGCGACAACTCCGCTGGGCAGCCGCAGGTCTTCCGGCGCCTGGCATTGTTCGTGCTGCGCACCGCCCAGGGCGTCTGCCACCTGCCCGAGTAGCGCCGGTCGCCGGCGTCGGCAGACCGGCGAGCGGCGCCGTCGCGGCGCTGCTAGCCGAAGCGAACCTTGCCGTTGGACTGCGCGCGCGCCTGTGCGCGGTCGATCAGCTCCACCCGCTTGATCGCTGCGCGCAGCAGCATTCCCAGCAGCCGCAGACGCGCGCTCTCAGAGCGCAGCTCGAGCAGCTCCTGCTTGGCGTCCTTGTCGAACTCGACCGTGGCCGCCATCTGGTAGGCGCCCATCAGTGCCAGCTCGTCCTCGCCCAGCTGGCGATCGGTGGCCTGCTCGACGAGCTCGCGATACAGCTCGCGCGCGCTCGTCGCGGCCAGCTCGTCGATCTGCTCGTGGCGCTCGTCGAGGAACTCGACCACGCCTGCCGGGTATGGCAGATCGTCCTGGCGCTCGAGCAGGCGAAACGGCCGCGTTCCGCGGGCGACGATGTTCAGACGCCCGTCGTCCATGCGCTCGAGCACGCTCTCGACCTCGCACGCGCAGCCGACCTGCTTGAGCTCCTCGTCGGATAGCCACACGATGCCGAACTCGCGCTGTGGCGATCCCGGCTCGGCGCGCAGGCACTGCTCGATCATCTGCCGGTAGCGATCCTCGAAGACGTGCAGCGGGACGCTCTCGCTGGGAAGGGCGACCATCCCCAGAGGGAACAGCGGAAAGCCCCGGGAGACTCGCTCGGGCATGTCTGCCAGTCTAGGCGCCCGACTGGGGCCGATTGCGACGCCGGGCCGGGCGCGGCTAGGCCCTGCGGGGCTTGCGCGCGGAGATCAGCAGGTTGTAGAAGATCGCCGGCGGCAGGCGTGACTCGAGCAGCCGGCGGTCGAGTTCCTGCAGGATCAGGTAGCCGCGGTAGGCGTACTGGCGCCAGGCCCACGGTACGTCGGCAGGCTCCGCGGTCGCCTCGAGCGTGCGGTTGGCCCAGCCGAACCAGTTGGCCAGCAGCTCCTCGCCGGTGATGCGCACATCGGCGAAGCCGGCCGCAGTCGCGGCGCGCTGCAGCTCGCCGGGCGCGAACGCGTGCACGTCGACAAAGCCCTCCAGGGCGGCGTCGGGCTCGCCGTCGCTGTCCGATCGGGCGGGGCGCGCGCCGATCGCGCGGCGCCACAGCGGCGCCAGCGCGCCGGCCGCGCGCTTGGGCACGCACGCCAGGCGATCGCCGTAGCGGGAGGGCTCGCCGGCGAACAGCACGCTGCCCCCCGGCGCGAGCACCCGTGCGAACTCGTCAAAGGCACGGCGCAGGTCGGGAATGTGGTGCAGGACCGCGTGGCCGAGCACGAGGTCGAAGCTCTCGTCGGCGAACGGCAGGCGCTCGGCGTCGACCTGCTCGGTGCGCACATCGAGCCCGAGCCTCTGCGCGTTGGCGCGCAGCGCCGCGAGCATGCCCGGCGAGATGTCCGTGCACGTCGCCTCGCCGATCAGGCCGGCGCGCAGCAGGTTCAGCGTGAAGTAGCCCGTCCCGGCGCCGATCTCCAGCGAGCGCGCCCAGCCGTCCGGGCGGTGGCCGACGGCCTTGTCGACCTTGACGAGCACCTGCTCGCGGCCGATGTCTCCGAAGTCGATGCCCCACTTGGCGTCGTAGTGGTCTGCGGCCACGTCGTGGTAGCGCGTATTGACGTCGCGGATCTCCTCGGCGCTCAGGGCTGGCGGCACGGTGGGGCACCATATACTCGCGCGCCGTGCGCCTGCCTCTATCCCTGGGCTTGACCGGCGTGACCGAGGGCATCTCTTGACATCAGTCCACTACGAGCAGCGCGACCAGCCCGACGGCGTCCCCCCGCTCGCTCTGACGGGCGAGCGCACGCTCCCGGACGTGCCCGAGGAGAACTACTGGTTTCGCCGGCACCTGGTCGTCTACGAATGGATCGCCGCGCGCGTGGCGGGCATGAGGGTCGTCGACATGGCCTGCGGCGAGGGCTACGGCGCCGACGTGCTTGCGCGCTCGGCCGCGAGCGTGGTCGGCGTCGATGCCAACCCGCAGGCGCACGAGCACGCCCACCTGCGCTACCGGCGCGCGAACCTGCGCTTCGAGCGCGATCTCGTGGACACCTTCCCCGAGCCCGCCGACGCCGTGGTGTTCCTGCAGACGGTCGAGCACCTGACCGACCCGGGCGCCACGCTCGCGCATTTCCGCACGCTCGTCGCCGACTCGCACGCGGGCGGGGACGGCGGCACGGTCTTCGTCTCGACCCCGAACGTGCTCACGCTCGCGCCGACGGGTGCGCAGCGCTCGGGCAACCCGTGGCACGTGCACGAGTACCGCGCGCAGGAGTTCGAGCGGCTGTGTTGCGCGTGCTTCTCCGACGTGCGCATGTACGGCCTGTTTCACGCGCGCAAGCTGCGCGCGCACGAGCTGGCGCTGCGTCTGGGCTGGGACGCCGTGCATCCGCGCCTGCACCTCACCAAGCGCTTCTATGACTGGTTCACGCCGGCGATCGCCGTTTCGGACTTCGCCGTGTGCCCCGCCGGCGAGGCACGACTGGACTCGGCGCTCGACCTGCTCGCCGTGTGTCGGCCGTGAGCACTGGCCGCGACCGCGGCGCGCTGGCGATCGTCCTGCACACGCACATGCCCTACGTCGAGGGCTTCGGGACGTGGCCGTTCGGCGAGGAGTGGCTGTGGGAGGCGATCGCCGGCAGCTACCTGCCGCTGCTGGACCTGCTGGACTCCGGCGCGCCGCTGAGCGTGTCGCTGACGCCGGTTCTCTGCGACCAGCTGCAGGCGCCGGGCTGGCAGCAGCGCTTCGCGAGCTTCGTCGAGGAGGTGCGCCGCGACACGCACGAGGACGACGCGGCGGGGATGCGCCGCGCCGGTCACGAGGATCTGGCGCGCGAGCTGGAACGCTCTTGGCGCGACTACGAGCTCGCGCTGGCAGCCCTGCAGCGGCGCGGCGACGACCTGACCGGGGCATTCGCCCCGTACGCCCAGTGGACCTCCGCGGCGACGCACGCGGTGCTGCCGCTGCTGGCGACCGACGCCGGCGTGCGCGCGCAGGTGCAGAGCGGCATCGACTCCCACCGCGCGCGCTTCGGCGAGGGCTGGCGGGGGGGATTCTGGCTGCCCGAGTGCGCGCACGAGCGGCGGCTGGAGCCGCAGCTGGCCGACGCGGGAGTGCACAGCACGTGCGTCGAGCTGACCGCGCGCTTCGGCCGGGGCGCACGCGAGCACCTGCGCCCGCTGATCGGCGACGCAGGCGTCGTGCTCGTGCCGATCGACCGCGCGACGATAGACCTGGTGTGGGGCGACCGTGGCTACCCGGCCGACGGCGCCTACCGCGACTATCACCACCACACGATCCATCACCACACCCCGTGGAGCAACGACGGCGCTCCCTACGACCACGCGCGCGCGCTCGTCAGGACCAAGCAGCACGCCGCCGACTTCGTCGCCCGCACGATCGCGCGGCTGCGCGATGCCGGCGCCGGCCTGCCGGGCGGCGGGCTGGCGGTCTGTGCGCTGGACACCGAGCTGCTCGGCCACTGGTGGTATGAGGGGATCGCCTGGCTGAGCGCCGTCGTGCACGAGTGCTCGCGCCAGGGACTGGAGCTGGTGGCGCTCGACGACGCGCTGGCGCGCCTGCAGCCGGCGCCGACGAGCCAGTGGCGCGACATCGACGGCGAGGGCGCTGCTCGCTACGGGCGCTTCGGCGAGGAGCGCCAGGCGACGTCGTGGGGGGCGCACGGCGACCTCTCGACGTGGTCGGGGCCGGCGGTCGCCGAGGTGGCCTTCACGCTGCGCCGCGCCGAGCTCGAGGTGATGGCGGCGGGAGCGCGCGCCGACCGCACGGCGCTGCGCGAGCTGCTGGCGCTGCAGTCCAGCGATTGGGCGTTCATGATCGCCCGCGGGATCGCCGCGCCCTACGCCCGCGAGCGCATCGCCGGGCATCGCCAGGCCCTGCGCCGCGCGCTGGTGGCGCCGGGAGACGTCGGGGTACCGGCCCTGCGCAACCTCGCCCCGTACGCGATCACTCCCTGACCGCAGAGGAGCGCGCGCCTCGAGGGGTGCACTCGAGGGGTGCCCTGCACCTCACTCCCAGCGCATCGACTGCGGCGCCTGTCGCATGCGGATCACCCGCGCGGGTACGCCGCCGACGACGGCGTTCTCGGGCACGTCCTTGGTGAGCACGGCGTTGGTGCCGACGACGCTGTTGTTGCCGACGCTCACACCGCGCAGGACACAGGCGCCGTAGCCGATCCAGACGTTGTGGCCGACGCGCACGTCGCGCTTGTAGATCCCCTGCAGGCGGATCGGGCGGTCGACTTCGGTGACGCCGTGGTCGAAGTCGATCAGCATCACGCGGTCGGCGAGGATGCACTCGCGGCCGATCGACACGTGCTGGAAGGCCGAGACAGTGCACTCCTGTCCGATGACGGTCTTCGCGCCGATCTCCACCTCGCCCTCGTGCACGCGGATCTTGCAGCCGTGCCCGATCCATGCCCAGCGTCCGACGCGCAGGGTTGCGCCGCGGCCGATCTCCAGCTGCACGCGCGGGCAGATGAAGCACAGCCCGTCGGTCTTCAGCCGCCCGCGGTAGCGCAGCTTGAGCGCCAGGAAGCGCACGATCAGGTGCGCGTAGCGGCGGTCGAGCATGTGGTTGGCGCGCATGAAGCGCAGCAGTGCGAGCGGGCCGCCGTGCAGCGGATCGGGCGCACGGCGCAGCGTGTCGGCGATCGCCTCGGGGGTGTCGCGCGCTGGTGAGTCGGCGAGTAGCTCCATCGCGGTCGAATCGTATTGCCCTGCGATGATTGCGCCCGCGATGGCCGACTCGACCCTTGCCCAGCGCCTGCTCGACGGCGACCGCCGCGCGCTGGCTCGTGCGATCTCGCTGGTCGAGGACGACCGCCCGGAGGGCTGGGAGCTGGTCAAGCAGGTGTATCCGCACACGGGCAAAGCTGCTGTCGTCGGCTTCACAGGTCCGCCGGGCGTGGGCAAGTCGACGCTGATCGGCGCGCTGACGAAGCTGCGCCGCGAGGCCGGGCGCAGCGTCGGCGTGCTGTCGATCGACCCGTCGTCGCCGTTCACGCAGGGCGCGCTGCTCGGTGACCGCATCCGCCTGTCAGAGCACTTTCTCGACCAGGGCGTGTTCATCCGCTCGATGGCCAATCGCGGCGCGCTGGGCGGGCTCTCGGAGGCCGCGCTGCAGGCCGCGCTGCTGCTCGACGCGGCCGGACGACAGGACGTGTTCGTGGAGACGGTCGGCGTCGGCCAGGCGGAGATCGACATCATCGATCACGCGGACACGATCGTGCTCGTGCTGATGCCCGGCTCGGGCGACTCGATCCAGGCGCTGAAGGCCGGCGTGATGGAGATCCCGGACGTGATCGTGATCAACAAGGCCGATCACCCGCTGACGGACACGATGGTGCGCGAGATCCGCGGCGTGCTGTCGCTTGCCAACCTCGACCACACACCCGAGGAGGGGGCACACGGCCCGGAGGGCCGGGTCGGCAGCTGGCGCGTGCCGATCGTCAAGACCGAGGCGAGCAACGGCACCGGCGTCCCGGAGCTCGTGCAGCGCCTGGACGAGCACCGCACGCACATCCTCGCCGAGGGCCATCTGGACGAGCGCCGGGCGCGCAACCTGCGCAACGAGGTGCTGGCGATCGCGACCGCGCGCATGCGCCGGCGCCTGGAGCAGGAGCTGCACGGGGACGCCGAATTCAAGTCGCTGATCGAGCAGGTGATCGAGCGGCGCCTGGACCCGGCAAGCGCGGCGGCGGCGCTGCTGGAACGCCCGGCGGCGCCCTGAGGACTAGGCTCTCGCCGACGATGGACTACCTGAGCCTGGCCGATCGCAACTGGCCGCTGTTGCGCCGCGTGATGGGCGGCCACACGGCGATCTACCGTGCCAGCCACGGCCTGATCGGCCACCGCTTCCCGGCGTCGCCGCCGATGCTGCTGCTCGACCACGTCGGCGCCAAGAGCGCGACCAAGCGCACGAGCCCGCTGGTCTACGGACGCGACGGAGAGAACCTCGTGCTGGTCGCCTCCAAGGGCGGCTATCCGAAGAACCCGGCGTGGTTTCACAACCTGCGCGCGAACCCGGACACGACGGTGCAGGTCGGCTCGCGGTCAATCGACGTGCACGCGCGCGTGGCCGAGGGCGAGGAGCGCGCGCGCCTGTGGGCGTTGATGGTCGGCGTGTACCCGGGATACGAGGGCTATCGCAAGCGCACCGAGCGGGAGATCCCGATCGTCGTGCTCGAGCCGCGCTAGCCGGCCGAGCGCAACAACCCGCTACTGGCCGCACTCGCAGCGGCGTGTCCTGCGCAGCGCGATAGCGATGGTATTCACACGGCGTGGGGGGTGTGTGTGCTTTTCGCCGCAGCGTGCGCCATGGTATATACGATCTTTATAAATATATATACGATGGCTATCGCAGTTCACAAATAGAGGACCTCCCGCCGACCGCAGAGGCCCAGCGCGCCGTGACCGTGCTGATCAGGCGCCGAGCGCGCGCGCGATGACCATCTGCTGCACCTCGTCGGTGCCCTCGCCGATCGTGAGGATCTTCGCGTCGCGGTAGAAGCGGCAGACGGGGTACTCCTCGATGAAGCCGTAGCCGCCGTGTATCTGCACGGCCTCCTCGGCGCAGCGAACGGCCAGGCGGCCGGTCTTCAGCTTGGCCTGCGCCGCGGTCAGCGTGAAGTTGCGCTTGGCGTCCTTCTCCAGCGCGGCCTTGTAGACGAGCAGCCGCGCCGCCTCGATCTCGGTGGACATGTCGGCGAGCTTGGACTGAATCGCCTGGAACTTGGAGATCGGCTTGCCGAAGGCGCGGCGCTGCTTGGCGTACTTCAGCGCCTCGTCGAGTGCCCCCTGGGCGAGGCCGACGCCCATCGCGGCGACGCCGATGCGCCCGATGTCGAGGATGTGCAGGAACTGCTTGAAGCCGGCACCGCGCGGCCCGAGCAGGTTCTCCTGCGGCACGCGGCAGTCGTCGAAGGACAGCGGGCGCGTGTCCGAAGCGTTCCAGCCCATCTTGCGGTACGGCTCTCCCTGCGTGTAGCCGGGTGTGCCGTTGGCGACGATTATGTTGGAGATCTCGCGTGTCGCGCCGTTGCCTTGGCCATCGCCATCGCCGGTCACGGCCGTGATGCAGACCACGCCGGAGATATCGGTGCCGGCGTTGGTGATGAACTGCTTGGCGCCGTCGATCACCCATTCGCCGTCGTCCAGGCGCGCACGCGTGCGCGTGTTTCCGGCGTCTGAGCCGGCGTCGGGCTCGGTCAGCCCGAACGCGCCGAGCAGCTCTCCGGCGCACAGGCGCGGCAGCCACTCGCGCTTCTGCTCCTCTGAGCCGAACAGGTAGATCGGCTGCGTGCCCAGCGAGGTGTGCGCGCACAGCGTGATCGCCACCGAGGAGTCCACGCGCGTGAGCTCCTCCACGGCGAGCGCGTACGCCAGCGTGTCGCCGCCGCCGCCGCCGTACTCCTCGGGAAACGGGATACCCATCAGGTTCAGCGCGCCGAGCTTGGCGACGATCTCATAGGGAAAGGACTTCGTGCGATCGAGCTCCTCGGCGACCGGCGCGACCTCGCCCTCGGCGAATTCGCGCACGGTGCGGCGGATCAGCTCGTGGTCGGCGGAGAGGTCGAAGTCCATCGGCCGACCATTCTCACAGCTGGCGCCCGTCTACGATTGTCGCCATGGGCAGAGCTCGCTGGATTCGCCACTACCTCACCACGCGCGGGCGCTCCTACCGCTATGGCTCCGATCGCTCGCAGACGGGCGATCTGCACCTGCCCTCGGGCGCCGGCCCGCATCCGGTGATCGTGCTGATCCACGGCGGCTCGTGGCAGAAGCGCTACGGCCGCGCCGTGATGCGCTCGCTGGCTGCCGATCTCGTGATGCGCGGAAGCGCGGTGTGGAACATCGAGTACCGGCGCATCGGAAACGGCGGCGGCTGGCCGCAGACGTTCGCCGACGTCGCCGCCGCGATCGACCGCCTCGACGGCCTGCACCCGTCGCTGGACCTCGGTCGCGTGCAGCTGCTCGGCCACTCCTCCGGCGGCCACCTCGCGCTGTGGGCCGCGGGGCGCACGGCGCTGCCGACGGGCGCGCCGGGCGCGATCGCCGGACGCCCGCGCGTGCCGATCGCCCGCGCGATCTCGCTGGCCGGCGTGTGCGACCTGGCCGGCGCCTACCGCGACCGATCGAAGATCGGCCAGCACGGCGGCGCCGTCTGGGCGCTGATGGGCGGCTCGCCGGATCGGCTGCCCGAGCACTACGACATCGCCGATCCGCTGCGCCGCGTGCCGCTGGCGATGCCGGTCCTGCTCGTGCACGGCGTGCTCGACAAGACCGTCTCGGTGCGGTTGAGCCGGAGTTATGCCGCCGCGGCGAGCGAGGCGGGCGGGGACGTGGAGCTGGTGGAGATCGAGGGCCAGGACGGCGGTCATCGCGAGTTCATCGACCCGCCCAACGCGGCGTGGGCGACGGTGGTGGCGCGGCTGGCGACACAGGCCGTCGGCGCGGGCGCAGACCGCGCGGGGGCTAGGAGCTGAGCGAGCGAGCGAGCTCGACGAGCAGGCGCACGCCGTAGCCTGAGGCGCCCTTGCCGGCGTAGGTGCGCCCGAGACCCCAAGCCGAGCCGGCGATGTCGAGGTGCGCCCACGGCACGTCGCCGACGAAGTTTGCGAGGAACGACGCGCCGACGATCGTGCCCGCCTTGCGCGCTTCGGGCGCGTTGTCGAGGTCGCCGTAGGTGCCCTTGATCAGCTCGTCGTACTCCTCGTGCAAGGGCAGGCGCCAGACGATCTCGCCTGTGCGCTCGCCGGCCTGTGAGACCTGCTCGGCAAGCGCGTCGTCGTTTGCCATCAGCCCGGCGTAGGTCGAGCCGAGGGCGACGATCACGGCGCCGGTGAGCGTCGCCAGATCGACGATCCGCTCGGCTCCCTCGCCGACGGCGTGACAGAGGCAGTCGGCGAGCACCAGCCGGCCCTCGGCATCGGTGTTGTTGACCTCGATCGTCTTGCCGTTGGATGCCGTGACGATGTCGCCCGGCTTGATCGAGCGGCCGCTCGGCAGGTTCTCGGTCGCGCCGACGACGGCGACGAGCTTGACCGGCAGATGCAGGCGGGCGATCGCCGCGACCGCCTCGATCACGGCGGCGCCGCCGGACATGTCGAACTTCATCTCGGCCATTTTCGCCCCGGGCTTCAGCGAGATGCCGCCGCTGTCGAAGGTCACGGCCTTGCCGACGAAGCCGAGCACCGGCCCGCTCGCGCCGTCGCCCTCGTAGCGCAGCGTGATCAGCGCCGGCTCCTCATAGGAGCCCTGGGCGACGGCGGCAAACGCGCCCATGCCGCGCCCGACGATCTCCTGCCGGCCCTCGACCTCGACCGACAGGCCGTCGATGTCGCGCGCGAGCGCCTCGGCATACCCGGCGAGCGCCGTCGGCGTCAGGTCGTTGGCCGGCCGGTTCTGCAGGTCGCGCGCGGCGTTGACCGCCTCGGCCACGAGCGCCGACGCGCTGACGACGTCGGTCAAGTCCTCGCCCGCGGAGACGATCAGTCGGGCCAGGCTCTTGGGCTTGGCGTCGGCGTCCTGCGCGGAGGCCGACTTGTGGCGCTCGAAGCGGTAGTCGGAGAGGATCGTCCCCTCGACGAGCGCTCCGGCGACGTCCGCGCCGGTTTGCGCGGGGAGCTCCCAGCAGAGCGCCTCGGCGGAGAGCTCGCGCACACGATCGCGCGCCACGGCGGCGGCCACGCGTGCGCGCTCGGCGCTGAACTCGCCGCGCTTGCCCAGGCCGACGAGCAGCCAGCGGGCGTCCGGCGTGTGCGTGAGCGCGAGCGACTGAAACGCGCTGCGCGCCTCGCCGCTGGAGAGCAGGCGGCCGACCTCCGCCGGCGCCTGAGCGCCGGGCTGCTCGCCGTCGAACACGCCGAGCACGATCGTGTCGGCGCCGCTGGCGCTGCCGGGCTGCGTCGTGGCCGAGACCTCCATTCGGTCGAGCACGATAGCCGGATCGCTAGGATTGCCGTCCTCTCAAAGCTTTTTCGATCGAGCCCCCCTAGAGACTGGAGAGCCCTGTTCTCATGCCAAAGACCGTGATTCTCGCCAGCGCGCGCACCCCGATCGGCAAGATGGGCGGTGGGCTCGCGACGCTGGAAGCGACCGAGCTGGGCAGCGTGGCGATCGAGGCGGCGCTGGAACGCGCCGGCGTCGAGCCCGAGCAGGTCGAGCACGTCGTGATGGGCCAGGTGCTGCAGGCCGGCCAGGGACAGATCCCCTCGCGCCAGGCGCAGATCAAAGCGGGCATCCCCAAGGAGGTCTCCTCGGAGACGATCAACAAGGTCTGCGCCTCGGGGCTGCGCGCCTCGGTGATCATCGACCAGGCGATCCGCGCGGGCGACATGCAGGTCGGCGTCGGCGGCGGCATGGAGTCGATGTCCAAGGCGCCCTACCTGCTGCCCCAAGCGCGCTTCGGCTACCGCATGGGCGACGCGAAGATGCTCGACGCGATGGTGCACGACGGGTTGACCAACCCGTTCTCGGGCAAGCAGATGTTCGTCGAGGCGACGGAGATCGGCGACGAACTGGAGATCACGCGCGCGGACCTCGACCGCTGGGCGCTGCGCTCGCACGAGCGCGCGCTGGCGGCGATCGACGAGGGGCGGATGTCCGACGAGACCGTCTCGGTGACGATCAAGGGACGCAAGGGCGACACGGTCGTCGACGTCGACGAGGGCCCCCGCCGCGACACCTCGCTGGAGCGCCTGGCCGCGCTGCCCGGTCTCCTCGACAAGGAGGGATCACACACCGCCGGCAACTCGCCCGGCGTCAACGACGGCGGCGGCGCGCTGGTGCTGTGCTCGCAGGAGTGGGCGCAGGCCAACGGCAAGCAGGCGCTGGCGGAGATCGTCGCGCACGCGCAGAGCGCCAACGACTTCGCCTACCTTGCGACGACGCCCGCGAGCGCCGCGAAGAAGGCGCTGGAGAAGGCCGGCTTGCAGCCGGGCGACATCGACCTGTGGGAGATCAACGAGGCGTTCGCCTCGGTCACGCTGAACTCGATCCGCATGCTCGGCATCGACGAGGAGCGCGTCAACGTCAACGGCGGCGCAGTCGCGCTGGGGCACCCGATCGGTGCCTCCGGCGCGCGCATCCTCGGCAGCCTCGTGCACGAGCTGCGCAGGCGCGGCGGCGGCTACGGCTGTGCGGCGATCTGCTCGGGCGGTGGCCAGGGCGACGCGGTCATCCTGAAGGTCGGGGAGTAGCTCCCCAGCCCGCGGGAGATCGCCGGTGCAACGCTCCGACGCCGCTCACACGCAGACGACCGAGCATCAGCTGGGCTCGGCCCGCCCCGATCGCAACCCGATCGCAGAGGAACGGGCACGGCACAACGGGCAACACCGCCCGGCCGCCTTCTTCGATCTCGACAAGACGCTGATGGCCGGGTCGTCGGGCATCTTCTTCGCGCGCGCCGCGTATGAGACGGGCATGATCACGCGCACGCGCCTGGCTCGCGACGCTTACGAAAACCTGCGCTTTCGCCTGCGCGGCTCGACCGACGATCGCGCCGACGACGTGCGCAAGCGCGTCGGCGCGATGATCGCCGGGGTGGCGGTGCGCGACCTGCAGCGCCTGTCGCCGCGCGTGCTCGCAGGCGTGCTGCCGCGGCTGTATCCGCAGATGCTCGAGCGCGCCTATGCGCATCAGGACGCCGGCGTGCCGGTCTACATACTCACCGCCGCGTCGCAGGAGATGGCCGATCTGCTCGCGCACGTGCTCGCCTTCGACGGCGGCCTGGGCTCGCGCTCGGAGATCGTCGACGGGCGCTACACGGGCAGGCCGGCGGGGCCGTTCAACTACCGCGAGGGCAAGGTCCTCTCGATGCGCGAGCTGGCTGAGTACGAGCGGATCGACCTGCAAGCGTCGTTCGCCTACTCCGACTCGGAGTCCGACCTGCCGATGCTGCGCGCTGTCGGCCAGCCGATCGTCGTCAATCCCGACGCCGAGCTGCGACGCATCGCCGCAGAGGAAGGCTGGGAGGTGCTGCGCCTGGACCGGCTCGGACAGCGCCTGAAGGTGATCGCGGCGCTCGGCGCCTTCGCGGCGCTCGGCGGCCTCGGCGGGCGGGCGCGAGACCACGTGGCAGCGCGCGCCGTGCGGCGCGCATAGGCTGAGGGCCAGATGCCCACGCAGACACAAGGCAAGATCCGCGTCGTCGTGGCCAAGCCTGGCCTCGACGGCCACGACCGTGGCGCGAAGATCATCGCGCGCGCTCTGCGCGACGCGGGCATGGAGGTGATCTACACGGGCCTGCACCAGACGCCCGAGCAGATCGTCGAGACGGTGATCCAGGAGGACGCCGACGCGGTCGGTCTGTCGATTCTCTCCGGCGCGCACATGACGCTCGTGCCACGCGTGGTCGAGCTGTTGCGCGCGCAGGACATCGATGACGTGGTCGTGACCGTCGGCGGGACGATTCCCGCCGAGGACATTCCCGAGCTCAAGGATCTCGGCGTGGCCGAGGTCTTCACGCCTGGCGCGCCGACGCAGGCGATCGTCGATTTCATCCGCCAAGCAACCGCCGCGCGCGACTGATTGACTCGTCAGTCAACCGGGCAAACAAGTAGAATCCCCCTCAACAGAACCCAAGGAGTTACCTGAGAATGAAGATATGCGTCCTGGTGAAGGAGGTCCCGGACGCCGCCGTCGAGAAGAAGATCAACCCCTCGACGGGGCGCATGGACCGCAACGGGGAGAAGAACCTCAACCCGTATGACACGCACGCCATCGAGGCTGCGATGCAGATCAAGGAGGGCGGCGTGGTTGCGGTCGAGGAGATCGTCGCCGTGACGATGGGCCCCGACAGCGCAGTGCGCGCGCTGCACAAGGCGGTGTCGCTCGGCGCCGACCGCTCGGTCCATTTGTCAGACGAGGTCGTCGCCGGCTCCGACGTGGCCGCGACCGGCTACGCGCTGGCCAAGACGCTGCAGCGGGAGAGTCCCGACCTGGTCCTGCTGGGACAGCAGTCCGACGACGGCGAGTGCTACACGATCGGCGCCGTCGTGGCCGAGCACCTGGGCATGCCGTCGCTGACGCAGGTGATCAAGATGGACATCGAGTCAGAGGCACTGCGCTGCGAGCGCCAGGCCGAGTACGGCTACGACACCGTGCAGATCAAGCTGCCGGCCGTGATCTCGGTCGGCGACGCGATCAACGAGCCGCGCTATCCGTCGCTGAAGGCGATCATGGGCGCGAAGAAGAAGCCACTGGACAGCGTCACCGCCGGCGACGTGGAGATCGACGCGAGCAAAGTGGGCGGCGAGAACTCCGCCGCCCAATGGGTCGCCGCGAAGGCCCCGCCGGCGAAGGCCGCCGGCGAGATCATCGAGGACGAGGACACCGGCGAGACGGTCGAGAAGATCGTCGCCTGGCTCGACGAGCGCAAGCTCATCTAGTCGTGGATGAGCGAAAGGAACTGAACTGACATGGCAAACATCCTGGTCTACGCGCTGCACTACGACGGCGCGATCAACAAGAACTCACTCGGCGCCGTCTCCGAGGGCGCCAAGCTGGCCGCCGAACTGGGCGGCGAGGCACACGCGCTGCTGCTCGGCGAGAACGTGCCGCAGGAGCTCGCGGCGACGCTGGGCAACTACGGCGCCAAGAAGGTGCTCGTCGCCGAGGGCCCGGAGGGCCTGGCACAGCCGCTCGTCGACGCGATGGCCAAGGCGATCACCGACGGTGGCTACTCCTACGCGCTGTTCGGCGGCGGACTGCTGGGCTTTGAGATCGGCGCCGGCCTGGCCGCCCGTCTCGGCGCGGGCGTGGCGATGGAGGTCACCAACGTGCGCGCGGAGGGCGGCGAGCTGATCGCCGAGCGCCCGATCCTCGGCGACTCGGCGATCTCGGAGATCAAATACCGCTCCGACGTCGGCATCATCATCGGCCGCCTCAACGCGTTCGAGATCAAGCAGAGCGGCGACGGCGACGCGCCGGTGGAGAAGCTCGACTTCGAGCTCAGCCCGCACGCCTCGCAGGCGACGATGGTCACGCGCGGCGAGCAGCGCGGAGCGGACGTCGACATCGAGGGCGCGGACATCCTCGTCGCCGGCGGCCGCGGACTGGGCAAGGCCGAGGGCTTCGAGCTGGCCGAGGAGCTGGCCAAGGCGTTCGGCGGCAACAGCGCCGTCGCGGCGACGCGTGCCGTCGTCGACGCCGGCTGGTACCCCTACGCGGCGCAGATCGGCCAGACCGGAAAGACGGTCGCGCCGAAGCTGTACCTCGCGGCGGGTATCTCCGGCGCGATCCAGCACAAGGTCGGCATGCAGGCCTCGGAGAACATCGTCGCGATCAACAAGGACGCCAACGCGCCGATCTTCGAATTCTCCGACCTCGGCATCGTCGGCGATCTGAACAAGATCCTGCCCAAGCTCACCGAGGCCGTGAAGGCCAAGAAGGCCAGCTGAGCGATGTCCGCCCACAACGGCTCGAGCAACGGGAAGGTCGCCCCTGACGCGTTCCCGCCGCCGGTGGACTCGCAGAAGGAGTTCATCAAGCGCGGGCTGGACGACGAGGACGAGCTGATCGAGGTCGGCGTCGCGATCGTCGGTGGCGGGACGGCCGGCCTGGCGTGCGCGAACCGGCTGCTGGCGCTGCTCGGCGACGACCCCGAGACGATGGAGCGCCTGGGCGAAGTGCCCGTCGCAGTGGTCGAGAAGGCCAAGACGTGCGGCGGGCACAACCTGTCCGGCGCCGTCATGCGCCCGGGCCCTTTGCAGGAGCTGTTTGGAGACCTGACCCGCGAGCAGTGGCGCGAGGAGGGCTTCGCCTTCGGCGAGGTCACCAAGGAGGCGGTGTACCTGACGCCAACCTCCAAGCTCTCCGTGCGCATTCCCACGCCGCCGCCGTTCAAGAACCACGGCAACGAGGTCGTCTCGGTCTCCGCGCTGGCGCGCTATCAGCAGCGCCGGGCCGAGGAGGCGGGCGCGTACATCCTCACCGAGACCTCTGCGACACAGCTCGTCGTGGAGGATGGGCGCGTGGTCGGCGTGCGCTCGGGCGACAAGGGCCGCGGCAAGGACGGCGAGCCGCTGGGCAACTTCGAGCCGGGCACCGACATCAAGGCTCGCGCGACGGTCCTCGCCGAGGGCTGCTGGGGCCATCTGACCGGCGCGGCGATCCGCGAGTTCGACCTCGCCAAGGACCGCGAGCCGCAGGTCTGGGAGCTCGGCGTCAAGGAGGTCTGGAAGGTTCCCCAGCCACTGGACCGCCTGATCCACACGATGGGCCCGTGGCCGCTGAAGATCTCCTCCAAGTACGGCCAGATCGGCGGCACGTGGATCTACCCGATGAAGGACGAGAAGACGGGCGACGACCTGGTCAGCATCGGCTTCGTCGTCGAGCTGGAGTACGCCGACGCGACGACGTCCGCTCACGACCTGCTGCAGACGTTCAAGACGCACCCGCTCGTGCGCAAGATCCTGCAGGGCGGCGAGCGCATCGCCTGGGGCGCCAAGGCACTGCCCGGCGGCGGCTACTGGTCGATGCCCAAGCTGTCGATGCCCGGCGCGCTGCTCGTGGGCGATTCCGGCGGGATGGTCGACACGATGGCGCTGAAGGGCGTGCACCACTGCATCAAGTCGGGCATGATCGCCGCCGAGACGATCTACGCCGCGCTCAGGCACGGCAGCAGCGACCTCTCCGACTACGAGCAGGCGATCGACGACTCCTCGGTGGGACGCGAGCTGTGGGAGGTCCGCAACGCGCGCCAGCCGCTGCAGAAGGGGCTGCTGATCGGTGGCGCGCTCAGCGGGCTTCAGCAGATCAGCAAGGGCAAGCTGCCCGGCCGCGCGGACTGGCACCGCAACGATGCCAAGCCGATGTTCATCGGCAACACCAAGGACGCCTACGTCAAGCCCGACGGCAAATACACCTTCGACAAGCTCTCCTCGGTGTTCATCACCGGCAACGCCACGCGCGACGACGCGCCGAACCACATCCGCGTGCAGAAGCACGTCCCGCGCGAGATCGCCGAGACGTGGCGCTGGATGTGCCCGGCGGGCGTGTACGAGATCCCCGAGGACGCGCCCGAGCACGGCGACGTGGACGTGATCGTCAACTACACCAACTGCGTGCAGTGCGGGGCGATCACCGCCAAGGGCGGTCGGCTGACGACGCCCGAGGGCGGCGACGGGCCGCTCTACCAGATCCTCTAGGCACGGTCTGGGGCGGCTCGGCGTCCGCGCGCGAAACATCGGCGCCGAGCCCGTGTTAGGGGGATGCATGAAGTTGACGTTCCCCAGCCCGCCCACCCGTCGCCACGCTCTGCGAGCGGTCGCCTCGGTCGCGTGCGCGCTGGTGCTGGTCGGTGCGGCCTCGGCGAGCGCGCAGAGTGGCGAGTCGGTCGCTCAGACGCCGCCGCCGAGCACTCCCAGCGGTGTCACGGCGACGCTCGAACAGTGCGTCACCTCGCCGGTTCAGGCCGAACGCTCGGCGACCTTCACCGGCGAAATGACGGCTGTCGCGGGCGCGGCGCGCATGGCGATGCGGATCGACGTCGAGGAGCGCCTGCCCGGCGAAACGGAATTTCACGCCGTCAGCGCCCCCGGCCTCGGCGTGTGGCGCTGGGCCGATCCGAAGGTGAAGATCTACAAGTACCTCAAGCAGGTCACGAACCTGTCCTCGCCGGCCTCCTACCGCGGCTTCGTGCGCTTTCGCTGGATGAACGCCAAGGGCCACGTGATCAAGCGCGCGGAACGTCTGACGGCGCGCTGCCTGCAGCCGGCCTCGCCGGCGGCGCCGACGCCGACGACTCCCGGAGCGCCTTCGCCGACCCCGGCGGGCGCAACGCCGGCCACGCCGAGCGCGTGAGAGCGGATGCGCGTGACCGCACGGCGCCGGGCCGCTAGAATGAAGCAACGATGAAGGCCAAGATCCACCCCACGTACAGCCGAGCCCGCGTGCACTGCACGTGCGGCAACGAGTTCATCACCCGCGCGACGCAGGACGAGCTGCGCGTGGAGGTCTGCTCCAATTGCCACCCGTTCTACACGGGACGCCAGAAGCTCGTGGACAGCGGCGGTCGCGTCGAGCGCTTCCAGCGCCGCGTGGCCAAGGGCCGCATGCACTCGGCGCAGACTCGGTCCGCCTAGCAGTCCGATGTCCTCGCGCGTGGCCGCCCGTTCTACGACGCCGGTCGCGCCCGAGCGCTCGGTCGACGACCTCCTCGAGCCCGACGTCTACGGCACGGTCGACGAAGCGCCGATAGCCGCGCCGGGCGGCGTCGACGCCGATGCCGACGGCCAGCTGAACGCTCGCCGCGACGCCCCCGTGGGCGGGCAGGCCGTGCTCGAGGGCGTGATGATGCGCGGTGTCTCCAACTGGGCGGTCGCAGTGCGCAAGCCGACCGACGAGCAGCTGGCCGAAGGCGAGCGCTCGCCGGAGGAGGCGGCGCTCGGGGAGATCGAGGTCACGGCCTTTCCGCTGGAGTCGGCGCTCAGGCGCCACCGCCTGCTGCGCCTGCCGATCGTGCGCGGGGTCGTCGCCTTGGGCGGGTCGCTGGCGATCGGCTTTCGCGCGCTGGAGGTCTCCGCCAACGCCCAGCTCCCGCCCGACGAGAAGGACGGCTCTGCCGAAGAGATTCCCAAGGCCGTGTGGGCGGGCACAGTGGTCGTCGCCCTGATCGTGGCGATCGTGCTGTTCTTCTTGATTCCCGTCGGGCTGACGAGCCTGATCAAGGATCAGCTGGGGTCCTCGTTCTTGTTCTGGTTGATCGAGGGCGTCGTGCGCACGAGCATCTTCCTCGGCTACATGCTGCTGCTCTCGCGCCTGCGCGACCTGCGCCGCGTGTTCGAGTACCACGGCGCCGAGCACAAGACGATCTCCTGCTTCGAGGCCGGCCTGCCGCTGACGCCGACCAACGCCCAGCGCTTCTCGCGGCTGCACCCCCGCTGCGGCACGAGCTTCCTGCTGGTGGTGATGATCGTCGCGATCTTCGTCTTCGCGCCGATCGGCCTGCCGGCCTGGTACTGGCTGGTGGCGACGCGCATCCTCGGCGTGCCGCTGATCGCCGGCATCTCCTTCGAGCTGATCAAGTTCGCCGGTCGCAACCGCAGCCGCCCCTGGGTGCGCGCGGTGATGTGGCCGGGTCTGAAGCTGCAGCTGCTGACCACGCGCGAGCCCGACCTCGACCAGCTGGCGGTGGCGATCGCCGCGCTGCGCGCGGTGCTCGACCGCGAGACGCCCGGCGAGCTGTCGGCCGAGGATCTCGTCGGCGTCGAGGTCGTCGCCTAGTAGTCCCAGCACCGCTCGTGGCGGTCGCGGTGAGCGCGAGTGCGCCCGCGCCCGTTGGGCAGCGGCCGTGCGGCAGCCGCGCAGGAGGCTCATAGACTCAAGGGCGCGATGATCGAAGACCTCGTCAAGCAGATCGAGACGCGCTTTGCCGAGCTCGGCCAGCAGATGACCGACGCCGAGGTCATCTCAGACCGCGAGCGCTA